>JAAEPT010000090.1 GCA_024232295.1 Cytophagales bacterium | reverse complement strand
TTCATATTGGAATTGTTTTCCACAACTTTTACATAAATAGTTTTGAGCTCCTGTCTTTTTTATCCCATTTTTTACTATTTTAACACTTTGGCAGTGATAACAGCTTATTTTTATACTTCTCTCGCACATAAATATAAGATAACACTTTCACTGTCAATCTTTTAATTATCATACATTTTCAATAACAACCCAAAATCAAGTCAGTCAAACTCCTTTTACTACTCAAATCAATATTGCTATACCAAAAATTCGTTATGCTTATGTAAGTAATAACACATTTAATTTGTACACTGACTCTCATAATAACTCTAGTATTCCATTTGCTATCATGGAAGCCATAAGCCCTGAAAAAGACACAATTAAAGTCTTAATTACTGAAAAACCTGATGAGTATGATCCAATAGAACAAGGGGTTGATCAAATTATTTTAGGTGAAACTGATACATGGGGGGATATCATTTTTTTTTATGATTATTCTAATTGGATTGAAGGAGAATGGTCTTTAACATTTACTGCTTCTGATATGTTTGGTAACACTAGTACAAATCCCTATACAACTTACCTAAATGTAACAAAACCAAAAATAGATCATGTATTTATGAATCAAGAAACAAATACATTTGCTGTGATTGTTGATCATTCTAAAGATATTGAATTTATTAAAATGGAAGCTGTAGATTCTAATGGAGATACAAATAAAATATTAGTTACTGAGTCTCCTAAATATGATGTAACACAACAAGGAGTTGATCAAATTATTTCAGGAGATTTCACTGATAATCACATCATATTTACATATAACTATTCTAATTGGGCTAAAGGAGATTGGACACTATCATTTACTGCTACTGATAAATTGGGACATACAAGTAACTCACCTTTAAGTACTCAATTAAAGATAACATCATTAACACAAGCTGAAATCAAAAATTTAAACATTAAAGTTTTCCCTAACCCTGCTAAAGATGTAGTAAATATTACATACAATACCCCTACAGATGAGAAAGTTTCTGTTATATTAACGAATACTTTAGGAGAAGAAATTACTTCTGTACAAGGAGATTTAGAAAAAGCATCTATTGATGTAGCTGATATAAAAGCTGGGTTATATTTTACTTCTATTGTTGTAAATGGAGCTATTATTTCTACGCAAAAGGTAATTATTGAATAAATTCCTTGCTTTATAAAAACAAAAGCCATTAGATAAATATTTCCAATGGCTTTTTTCTTTCTCAAATGTATTTTACTAATAGTTATTTATTTGAGATTCCTACTTTTTTAAACTACTTTTAATTGATTATCAAATTTTTAAACAGAATCATGAAAAAATTTATTTTTGTAATTGCATTAGTTTGCTCATTCAATCTTTTGTTTGGGCAAAACTTTTCAAGAATGGCTAAGTATGAGTTCAAAACAGCCAAAAACTATCAAGAAGAAACCCGTAATGTGCGAAAAGCAGTTAACTATCTTTTCAAAAACCCACGCAATGTGGAGGAGGAAAAAAGAAAAATTGCGATTCAATTTGTTACAAAATGGATGATCGGAACTCCTGATTATAGTTTTATGATTGATGAAAAAGCAGTAGAACTCACAAAGGGTAAAAAATATTTATTTTCTCTATTTATGATGGCAATGGTAAAAGCTGCTTTGGATAATGATAACAAAACAGCACACCAACAAGAAACTTTTGAACATGCAAAATATATCCTAGTCAATTATTGTGCAGATAAAAATAATAAAGCCAAGCCCAATAAAGCCATTAAGAAAATCATCAAGCAACAGAAAAAGCAACAAAAACCTTAATTTTAAAAAACAAAAAGCGATTCCCATCAAATGAGAATCGCTTTTTTTATATTATAAGAACTACTATCTAAAATTATTTAGATAAAGTATCAATGTTATTTAAGTCTTCGAAAGATTTAGTCAAACGCTCAACGAAAGCTTGCTCTCCTTTTCTCAACCATACACGTGGATCATAGAACTTCTTGTTTGGCTCCTCTGGACCGTTAGGGTTACCAATTTGTCCTTGTAAGAAATCTCTGTTCTCTGCTTCATAAGCTCTAATTCCGTCCCAGAATGCCCATTGTAAATCAGTATCAATGTTCATTTTGATAGAACCATAAGAGATTGCTTCTCTGATTTCTTCTACAGAAGAACCAGAACCTCCGTGGAATACAAAGTTAACTGGCTTCTCACCTGTGTTGTACTTCTCTTCGATATGCTTCTGAGAGTTATCTAAGATTTTGGGAGTCAACTTAACGTTACCTGGCTTATATACACCGTGTACATTACCGAAAGCAGCAGCTACTGTAAAGTTAGGAGAGATTTTTAATAACTCTTCATAAGCATAAGCTACTTCTTCTGGTTGAGTATATAATTTAGATTCATCTACATCAGAGTTATCTACACCATCTTCTTCACCACCAGTGATACCTAATTCAATCTCTAAAGTCATACCCATTGGAGCCATACGCTTCAAGTATTCTTTACAGATTTCAATGTTTTCTTCGATTGGTTCTTCAGAAAGGTCAATCATGTGAGAAGAGAATAAAGGCTCTCCATGCTCTTTGAAATATGCTTCACTTGCATCTAACAATCCGTCAATCCAAGGAAGTAATTTTTTTGCACAGTGGTCAGTATGCAATACAACTGTAGCACCGTAAGCTTTAGCTAAAGCTCTCACGTGGTGAGCACCAGCAATAGATCCTAAAATAGCACCTTTTTGATCATCATTTCCTAAACCTTTACCAGCATAGAATTGACCACCACCATTCGAAAATTGAATGATAACAGGAGAATTTAATTTAGCAGCAGTTTCGATTACAGCATTTACTGAGTTTGAACTTACTACGTTTACTGCAGGAAGTGCAAATTGATTCTCTTTAGCTGCTTGGAATAATTCTGTTAACTTGTCACCAGTGATTACACCAGTACCGATTTTGTCGATTAAAGCCATCTTATTTTTATTTTGAATAATATGCAAAGTCAAAAATAGTATTTTTTTGGTCTTTTTTTCTATTTTATATTCGATTTTAGAACAAATGTTTAAAGTTTTCGACAAAATGCAACAAAACACCACTCCCTTAGCCGAAAGAATGCGTCCACATTCTCTAGAAACTTTTATCGGACAAAAGCATTTGGTGGGTGCAAATGGGATTTTAAGAAAGATTATCTCTTCACAAATTTTACCTTCTATGATTTTTTGGGGACCACCTGGAGTTGGGAAGACTACTTTGGCTAATATTATTGCAAATCAGATAAATACCCCTTTTTATGCATTGAATGCCATTCAATCAGGGATTAAAGATATTCGTGATATTTTACAGAAAGCAAAAGGAGGAATTTTTAAGCCTGTTTTATTCATTGATGAAATTCATCGTTTCAACAAAGGACAACAAGATGCTTTGCTAAATGCAGTTGAAAAAGGACACATTACGTTGATTGGGGCTACTACAGAAAATCCTTCTTTTGAAGTAAACTCTGCCCTTCTCTCTCGTTGTCAGGTCTACACTTTGCAAAACTTAACAGAAGAAGATTTATTACAATTGGTTCATTGGGTAATTCAAGAAGACAAAGAACTTCAGCAAAAAGAAATTCACTTGGAAGAGTATGAAGCCCTCTTTCAATTATCAAATGGAGATGCCCGTAAGATCCTTAATTTACTAGAATTGATTGTCAATCAAGCAAATAATAATGATGTTAAAATCACAAATGAATTAGTCAAGGAAATTGCACAACAAACCACTCTTAATTATGACAAGAGTGGAGATATGCATTATGATATTATTTCTGCTTTTATCAAGAGTATACGAGGTGGAGACCCTAATGCAAGTTTGTATTGGTTGGCTCGAATGATTGAAGCAGGTGAAGATGCAAAGTTTATTGCCAGAAGATTATTAATTGCTGCTTCTGAAGACATTGGTTTGGCAAACCCTACAGCTTTAGTAATGGCAAATAATTGTTTTCAAGCCGTTAATGTGATTGGTTTTCCAGAAGCGAGAATCATCCTTTCACAAACAACAATTTATTTGGCTACTTCTCCCAAAAGTAACTCTGCATATCAAGCCATCAATCAAGCTCAAGAGCTAGTGAAACATACAGGTAACCTAAGTGTTCCATTACATTTAAGAGGAGCTTACACTCAATTGAATCAAAACTTGGGATATGGAAAAGACTACTTATATCCTCATAATTTCCCTAATCATTTTGTACCTCAGGAATACTTTCCAGAAGAAATAGCACAAACCAAACTCTACCAACCTGCTCACAATGGAAGAGAGCAAGAAATCAAACAAAGACTATCCACAAACTGGAATGATAAATATGACTATTAACTAATTTAAAATTGTTTTTTGTAAAGGATAAATACTATATTGTGTGCTGATTTGAATTAATGTCATTAAATAAGCGATAAATCACTTTTGATATGAGCGTATTAGTAAATAAAGACTCTAAAATTATTGTACAGGGTTTTACAGGTTCTGAAGGAACTTTCCACGCTGAACAAATGATTCAGTATGGTACAAATGTAGTAGGTGGTGTAACTCCAGGAAAAGGAGGACAAACACATTTAGACCGCCCTGTATTCAACACAGTTGCTGATGCTGTAAAAGAAGTAGGTGCTGACACTTCTATCATCTTTGTACCGCCTGCATTTGCTGCTGATGCTGTACAGGAAGCTGCTAACGCAGGTATCAAAGTAATTATCTGTATTACTGAAGGTATTCCAGTTGCTGACATGATTGCAACTAAGCAATATGTTAAGAAAAAAGGAGCTACATTAATTGGACCTAACTGTCCAGGAGTAATTACTCCAGAAGAAGCAAAAGTAGGTATCATGCCTGGTTTCGTTTTCAAAAAAGGTAGAATTGGTATCGTTTCTAAATCTGGTACTTTGACTTATGAAGCTTCTGATCAAGTTGTAAAAGCTGGATTTGGTGTTTCTACTGCTATTGGTATTGGTGGTGATCCAATCATTGGTACTTCTACAAAAGAGGCTGTTCAGTTATTAATGGAAGATGACGAAACTGATGCAATTGTAATGATTGGAGAAATCGGTGGTAACTATGAGGCTGATGCTGCTCGTTGGATTCAAGAAAACGGAAACAAAAAGCCTGTAGTTGGTTTCATCGCTGGACAAACTGCTCCTAAAGGTAAGCGTATGGGTCATGCTGGTGCAATCATTGGAGGAAAAGATGATACTGCTGAAGCAAAAATGAGAATTATGAGAGAATGTGGACTTTATGTTGCTGATTCTCCTGCTATCATTGGTGAAACAATGGTAAAAGCTTTACAAGAAGCTGGAATCGAAGCATAAGCTTTCTCAACATACCAAATATTCAGAAAACCACTTATTTATAAAAAAAATAAGTGGTTTTTTTGTGCCTTATTAAAAGTAACTTTACAATAGTTTTTAGTAAATTGCTCTCTTGTAGATCAACAATTTTTAGCTTAGTCTAATGGAAGACCGTTATTCACGAATAGAACACATTACCCAAATTCTTTTTGAATTGGCTGCAGGTAACTTTGATGTTTCTTGTGAGCCTTCAAAAGAAGGGAATGAATTTGATGCCTTATTGGTAGGGATCAATATGCTAAGAGAAGAGCTAAGAGCATCTACAGTTTCCAAAAATCACTTACAAGGAATTTATGATGGTATTGTCGATCTATTGATTATTGTCAATAGACATACAAATATCATCGAACAAGTAAATAGTACAGTTTGTTCTGAGCTTAAGTACGATAAATCAGAGTTGGTCTTCAACAATTTTTTCGATTTCATTGATATGAAAAAAAGTAAGGAAGCTGTTGATTACATCCTTGAAGAATTAGAAAAAAATAACAAAGTCTCAGGAGTTGAACTTTGGTTCAAAAATAGAAAAGGAAGAAGTATTCCTACTACTTGTTCTGCTTCTTACATCTACAATAATGAAAGGCGAGCTGATGAAATTCTATTCACAGCCAAAAACATTTTTGAGATGAAAGAGACAGAACGCAAGCTTATTGACAAAAATAGGGAACTAGATATATTTGTTTATAAATCTTCGCATGATTTGAAAGGTCCACTCTCTTCCATTATTGGATTAGCGAATGTTGCAGAGATGGAAATAACAGATAATGCTACTGCCCTACAATACTTTCAACTAATCAAGGAAAGTGCTGAACGTCTACAAAGTATTTTGGTTGATTTGTCAGAACTTGCACGTTTGCGTAACTCTGCTCATCAGATACAAACTGTGGATCTCAAGAAAATGACAGAAGATATTCTTCGTCAATATTTAATTGATGAGAGACTACGAATTGAAATTGATTTTGAATTGTATTTGGACGAAACACCTACTTTTGTGAGTAATGGAAAAATTATTCGTTCAATTATTCAAAACTTAATCGATAATGCGATCAAGTATCGAAAAATCTCAACAGAAACAAAACCTGAAATCATCATCTCATTAGAACTATTGGCTGATGATAGCATTGTTTTCACTATAAAAGATAATGGTCTTGGTATTCGTTCCGATAAAATTAGTGAGGTATTTGATATGTTCTTGAGAGCAACTCAAAACTCGAAAGGAACAGGTTTAGGGTTATATATTGTAAAAACAAGTGTACAAAAGCTCAAAGGAACTATTGATGTAAAAAGTAAAGAAGGAGAAGGTAGTATATTTATTCTTACCCTTCCTTCTCTTAATGATGGTGACTTACAAGGAGAAGAAGACAATTATTAATCATTTTTCTTCTTGAAATCAAGTTGTGTAATCAAAGTAAGTTGCCAATAATATTGGTGCAACCAATTAGCACGACTATCGAGAATCCAACCAATATATAACAAGCCTGTTTCTATTTTTACTTTTGGGGACAAAGCTGTACCCACTCCTACAAAAGCCCAATTTTCTCCATAAATCGAAACCCTATCTTCATAAGTTTCCAAAAATATTTCTTCATAAGCAGCAAAGTATGTTTTTCCTTCTTCTTTAAAAGGAAAAGAAACACCTAACAAGTACCTTAATCTTGGACGAAAATCTGTATTTTCTGTTGTTCGATTCTGAATAAATCGAAAATCATAACGTAATCGATTTTTCAAACTTACTCTCCCCAACTTTGTTTCATATTGCCCTTGTAACCATACTCTATTTTCATTTCGGTATGTATCCAAAAAAGGATTTACTCTTTCATAGGTATAACTTCCTGCGAAAGACAACTTGGGATTAATAGAATAAGAACCAGCTATTTCAAGATAAAAAGCATTACTTTGAGCATCAAATTGCTGTTCTTTTGATTCTTGTTCTGAAGGAAAAACAGATAAAAAAGAGTAGAGAGAATAATTCCATTTTTCAGTAATTTTCCCGTTTTGATTATAAGTTGGGAAAATTCCACCTACATGATAATTAACAGACCCTACAGGTTCTTCTGATACAACTTGTGCTTTGGAAATTGTAAATATAGAAATGAATAGCAATAAGCTAATTGTGATTTTTTTCATGAGTATTATTCTTTTAAAGAATCGAATTTACACTTTCATCAATAAAAGAGAATACCACAAAATTAGATTTAATCATTTTTTAACAGCCAACAGAACTTATCTTAATATTACGATTAATTTTCGCAAAAAAAATGTATCCTATGTATTAATTGTTGTATATGGCAATCAATACATAGAATACGATTTTACTAAGAGGAAGTCTTTATTCAACTATTAATTTTTGTCTATCAGTAAGGAAATCAAATGATAGTTCAAATAAGTTTTTATCATTCACTTTTGCATTCCATGCTCCATGGCCAAACCCTTCCAAAGTAACAAGTTCATTATGAATCCCTAAAGAATCATATATACCCTGTAATTCAAGAGCTTCCTCATAAGGAGTAACAGGGTCAGGTTGGTCTCCATGTGCCATGAATAATTCAGGGTCATTACTATCATATCGATTTACTTCATAAATACTTTCAAATACATCTAATTTTTGATTAGAGCCCCAAAAATAAACCATACTTTTCACCTTATATGTTTCATTTAGATTTGTAGTAGAAAGTGTTGAATCTTCATCAACAGTCATTTCATCTCTAAAGTCCTCTATATTTGAAATCCCTAAAGCAATTGTTGTAATTGCTCCAGCAGAAGCCCCTCCTACAGTAACATAATCTTTATTAATTTTGTATGTCTCTGCATTGGCAATGATCCAACGAAGAGCTGCTTTAGAGTCTCTTTGTGCTAAATACATAGCAATAGCTTGTTGAACTTGCTCAGTATCTTCTACTTGTCCAAAAGTATTTTCAATCCATTCTTTAGGAGCTATTCCCTTATAATATGCCAATACTTGATCTTGAGAAAACTTTTCTAAGCTAACACCCAACTCCTCTGCTGTTCGATAATCAATTGATGCAAAGACCCAACCTCTTGAAGCATAATAATTAGCCATTTCTATAATTTCAGGTTTTGTCTTAGTTCCACCTTTAAAACCTCCACCATGAATAAACATAAAAACTGGTCTATTAGTAGAATTATTATCAGGATAATAAAGATCTAATTTTAAAGGAACCGAAATAGGAGTAGTTGATGAATTACTATGTCCAAGTCCTTCTGCATATATTATCTCCTCTTCTTTCAAAATGGTATATGAGGAATCAGTCTTAACTACTGGTATTCCATTGTCTGTAGTAGTACTTGTGTCTGGTGTAACTGATTCGTCATCTTCACTACATGCTGTAAATAAAAAGGCAGTAAAAATAATTAGGTAAGTGGTTAGTTTGTTCATGATAAATTCTTTTAGGATTTAATTGATAAAATTATGCTTCAATCTATTATTCTCAATTCTACTGAGTTATGATCAAAAAAGTTATCTCACAACCAAAATCAGACCCTCTCCTTATAAATATTTTTTATTAAAAAAAACTCATAGGTTAAAAACGGAAACTTTTTCTACAAAAAGAATCAACAAAAAGCCAATAAAATAAGCTACTAAATCTTCCCAAGCGAATGTAGTTCCAATCACAACACGAGCAAGCGTATTATTTCCTAATCCTAATAAATTAACCAACTTAAAATATTGAGCAAACTCAACTATAAATGAAAAAATCAACACACCAACAGCTGTTTTGACAACAGAAAAATTAAAAAAGCTAAGTACAAAAGTATAAATCAAAACCACTACTAAAACATCCCCAACATAAGGGCGAATAATAGAGTCATGAACAAACAAAGCAATTAAAACTTCAATTAAAAAAAGTAAAATTGTTGCAATAAAATATCTCTTCTGAAAACTAAACATATTTCTTTCTAATTAATATTGATAATAGAGTCATTTTGGATAATTATAAAACCCTTATCATACTTTTCTATAATTGTTGTTTCTCCAAATTTTCTTGATCTATTTGGTGCAAATCGAAAATTTAATGTATCAATTATTTCATAAGTAGAATCTATAGGCACTGTAAGTAACAATGGTTTTTTGTAGTCTTCCATATAATCTGCAAAAAAATAGTTCTGTTTTTTATATTGAAACATACTAAGTATTTGAAGATGAAGCAATTCTTCATGAGCCAAAGTATCAACCACTTTCTTTTCTTGTATCAACCTTTTCAATTGAGGTTGATAATAAACATATGGATATCTCTCTTCTATTCTTGAAAATTTAACATCCCAACGATACATATACTTTCTCACCTCTAGAAAATCATTAGGAGGAATTAGACTCATTTGAGAAGTAATATCAATACCAAACAGTGATGTATAACGTCCAAAACACCCAGTATTATCAACAAGCCAAAAGGTATTATTATCTTTTATAATAGAAGACACTTCATTTCTAAGTAAGCCTCGTATTTCTTTTGTCTGCTTGTTGTACACAAAAAGAAGTGCTTGAGCAAAATTACTTCCACTATGATTTTGAAAAAAAACATATCTATCATCTTCATAGAAGATATTATCACTCATTACAGGGTAAGGATTTTCACACACCTTCCAAATAGAGTCATTAGCCCAATACATAACTCTATCATTAAAAAAGCCAAATAGTGTATCATTATAAACAGCAATCTTCTTCCAAGGATGTTGAATTTTCTCAGAAAAACTGCTATCTATTTCTAAACAACTTTCTGAAAGTGCTATAATTCTACTTGCGTGTAAACGTATATAATCCCTGTGATTTGTATCTTTTTGAGCAAGAACAATAAAATGATTTTTATACTTGATTACATCTTGAATAAAACCCAAGTTAAGTTGTTTTTCAACTTGTACAAATTGCTTTCTTTTTCTTTCCTTTACTATATCTATAGTATTAGAAGAATTTGTACAAGCAATACAGATTAATAATATCCCAAGGTAAACAATAACTTTTCTCATACTTTTCATAATATGAATAGTATAATCCACCTTTAAAAAATGGTTACAAAAAAACCTCCATTTCAATTAAGAAATGAAGGTTTTTATATTAGTGGAGTTGGAGAGATTCGAACTCTCGTCCAGAGAAGACAACTAGCGAATCTTCTACATGCTTAGTTGAACTTTAAATTTTCGAGAGATAACAGGTAGCCAACAACCAATTATTTCCTTAGTTACTTAAGTTTCATTTGAACATCGCAACACTATTCAAACTAGTTCTGAAGGTCGACACCTCTGAGCCTGTTTTTACAGAACGGAAAAACAGAGAGATGTGGCTGGGGGAACTTTAAGCTCAACCCGGCAATTTCTGACTCTCCGAGTTAGAAATTAGGCAGCCATAGCGTAATTAGATTCGCCAACTATAGTTTAGGATTATCTTTCAAGGCTCTCATCCTATGAGCCTGCATGCTTACATTCGTAATCATTCAACCTGTCAATACCGGTCAACCCCATTTGAGTTGATAAAGTCAGCGAATATATGTGTTTATTTTTTTTTATTCAATATTTAGAATATTTTTTTAATTTCCTTTTCCATAAACTCTAAGAAAATGTATTTTTAAATTATGAAAAAGATTGTTTATTTATTGACTATTGGGTTTTGTTTGTTGGCTATTCAAGCAAATGCCCAAATTCTAAATATTGAAAAATTCCGTCTGGAAAAAGATACAGCAAATGCTTGGTTTGGAAATGCTGGTCTTAGTATATCTGCCAAAAAACAATATAGTGAGGTAAAAAAGTTTAGTGGTAGTCTAAATGCTGTGTTTTTATCAAAAAACAATGGTTATATGCTATTGAACAAATACTCACTTTTACAAGTAAATGATAATGATGTTATTAGTGAGGGGTATTCTCACTTACGTCTTAATTTTTGGAGACGAAAAAAGGTTTCTCTTGAACAATTTAATCAATATCAATATGATATTGGTCGAAAACTGAATAGTCGTGTTTTATTTGGAGTAACTGCTCGTTTTAGATTGTTACATAAAGAAAAAATTAGTTTATCTGCCAATACAGGATTTATGTATGAAGACGAAAATTGGAAAACAAGTGATTCAACTTATTTTGATAATAATTCTATAAAATCGACAACCAATATTACCTTAAAGACTAAACTACATAAAAAGATTGCTTTTTACTTTATCTCCTACTATCAAGCAAAACCTGAATCTTTCTTTAAACCACGTTTAACAGTAGATTCTAGTCTGCAATTTATCTTTACTAAAAACTTTTCATTTACAACCAGTTTTGTATCAACTTATGATGCTGACTATATTGTTCCTATTGCTGAATTTATTTATACTTTAAATAGTGGGATTAACATCACATTTTAAAAACTATATTTTTTAGCATTCTGAATAAAAAGATTAACTTGCTTTCATGGAAAACTTTGTAGTATCTGCAAGAAAATATCGTCCTAGTACTTTTGGTACTGTTGTAGGACAAAAACACATTACCACAACCCTCAAAAATGCGATTCAAAATAACCATTTGGCACAAGCTTTTTTGTTTTGTGGGCCAAGAGGTGTTGGTAAAACAACCAATGCCCGTATCCTTGCCAAAACCATAAACTGTGAGCAATTAACAGAAAACATTGAACCTTGCAATGAGTGTAATTCATGTAAAAACTTCAATGAAAATAAGTCATTTAATGTTCATGAATTAGATGCTGCATCAAATAATTCTGTAGAAGATATTCGTTCTTTGGTAGAGCAAGTTCGTTATGCTCCTCAAACAGGAAAATATAAGATTTATATTATTGATGAGGTTCACATGCTTTCGAATGCTGCTTTCAATGCCTTTTTAAAGACATTGGAAGAACCTCCTTCTTATGCCATTTTTATTTTAGCTACTACAGAAAAACACAAAATTATTCCTACAATTCTCTCTCGTTGTCAAATATTTGATTTCAATAGAATTCAAGTACAAGATATGAAAGAGCATTTACAGCACATTGCTCAACAAGAAAAGATTGAAGCTGAGGAAGAAGCCCTTAATTTAATTGCTCAAAAAGCTGATGGAGCATTGCGTGATGCTTTGTCAATGTTTGACTTGATGGTTACTTTTTCTTCTGATGGAGCAATTCGCTACCAAAATGTAATTGATAATCTTCATATTCTTGATTATGACTATTACTTCAAGGTAGTAGAACATTTCTTAAATGAGGAAATGGCCCAAGTACTTGTGTTATTTGATGAAATTCTCAAAAAAGGATTTGATGGTCATCACTTCATCATTGGTTTGGCTGAGCATTTGCGAAACTTAATGGTTTGTAAAGACAAAATTACCATTGACTTATTGGAAGTGAGTGAACAAGTAAAGGAACGTTATCGTGAACAGGCTGAAAAATGTACTGAGTCTTTTCTACTTTCTTCTTTGAGTGTCTGTGGAAAATGTGACCAAGAATATAAGCAAAGTAAAAATCAGCGTTTGCATGTAGAATTAGCCTTGATGAAACTAAGTCATATTCAACAAGTGCTACAGCTGAGTCAACAACCTTTGCCAAAATTAGTTGCTGAACAAAAAAACACTAGGCTAGAAAACACTTCTGTAAGCCCTGCCCCAAAACAAAGTACTACTACAAAAACTACTGAGTCAGCAGCAAACCCAAAACCTGTTGCTCCAAAAACAATTAGTACAGGATTCAAGAGCACAAAGGTAGAACCAAAACCTGTTCAAAAAGTAAGTTCTCCTCGCCCTGCTCCTTCTTCAAACACCACTACACCTTCTAATAGTCAGACACAAAGTAAACCTTTTACTTTTGAGGATTTGAAATACTATTGGAAGCAATACATCTTGGAACAAGAAAACCTTAAACCAAATAGCACTAAAGTATTGAACCAAGAGATAAAATGTAATGGAAATATCATTACACTTTGGGTAAAAGAACAAAATGACATTGCAGCAGTAAATAGTCAAAAAGATAATTTATTACGCTACTTGCAAAAATCTCTAAAAAATAATCAGCTAATGCTGATGACCAAAGTAAAACAAAAAATCACAAAATCAAATTCCTTAAGTAGAAGTAAAACCTTTGAGCTTTTGCGTCAACAAAATCCTCTGATTGAACGTTTGGCAGATGACTTAGGTTTGGATATCAACAATCATTAAACAAAAATGAAAAGAAAACTTCAACTCTTATTTACACTCCTTTTGTTGGGAGGTGCTAGTTTGTATGCTCAAAACTTTGAGACAACAGTACACAAAGATGCGAATGGATATTCTTACGAATCAGTAAGCAATGATCCTCTAAAAGCTCGTGTTTATACCTTAACCAATGGTTTAAAGGTATATTTATCAGTTTATAAAGATGAGCCAAGAATTCAGACTTATGTAGCCATAAAGGCAGGAAGTAAAAATGATCCTGCTCATGCAACAGGCTTGGCTCATTACCTAGAACATATTTTGTTTAAAGGAACTTCAAAAATTGGTACTTACAATTGGGAAGAAGAAAAAAAGCTAGTTGACCAAATCGAGCAAGTATATGAAGTGTATCGCCAGACAAAAGATACTACACAAAGAAAAGCCCTTTATCATAAAATCGATAGTCTCTCTGTAGATGCTGCTAAATATGCAATTGCCAATGAATATGATAAGTTATTAGGAGGAATTGGAGCAACAGGAACAAATGCTTATACATTTGTAGAGCAAACTGTCTATATCAATAACATTCCAAGCAATCAATTGAATAACTGGGCAAAAATAGAAGCAGAGCGTTTTGGTGAAGTAGTTCCTCGTTTATTTCATACAGAGTTAGAAGCTGTTTATGAAGAGAAAAACAAAGGATTGGATAGTGATCGTAGACAAGTTTGGGAACAAACATTGGCAGGTCTTTTCCAAAAACATCCTTATGGAACACAAACAACAATTGGTACAATTGACCATCTTCAAAATCCATCAATTACAGAAATTAAAAAATACTTTGACAAGTATTATGTACCCAATAATATGGCAATCTGTATGAGTGGTGATTTAGACCCAGAAAAAACCATTCAGATTATTGATCAATACTTTGGAAAATTACAAAACAAAGAAGTCCCTAAATTCAATGTGCCCGTAGAACCTCCCATTACTTCTCCTGTTGTGAAAGAGGTAACAGGACCAGATGCCGAGAGTGTTTCAATTGCTTTTCGTTTTGGTGGTGTTCATGAAAAAGAATCATTAATGATGGAATTAATTTCTATGATTCTTTCCAATAGTCAAGCAGGATTAATTGATATTAACCTAAATCAACAACAAAAAGTATTAGGAGCTTATTCTTATCCTTTGCGTTTGAAAGATTATTCTATGCACAACTTAGCTGCTCGCCCTAAGGAAGGACAAAGCTTGGAAGAGGTGAAGGATTTATTACTTTCTCAATTAGAATTGATCAAGGAAGGTAAAATTGATGGTTGGTTATTAGAAGCAATTATCAATGATTATAAGGTTTCTCAAATGAAAGCTTATCAAAGTAATAAAAATCGTGCAGATGCTTTTGTTACTGCCTTCACAAGTGGATATACTTGGAAAAACTTTGTGGCTGAGAATGATCAATTATCTAGCATTTCAAAAGAAGATATTATCAACTTTGTAAAAAAACATTACAAAGACAATTATGTAGTGATTTACAAACGTCTGGGAGAAAAGCAGAACCTACAAAAGGTCAAAAAACCAGAAATTTCTAAAGTAGAAGTAAATCGTGAAAAGAAATCTGCTTTCCTTACAGAAGTACAATCTCAACCTGTTCCACAAATTCAACCTGTATTCTTGGACTATGAAAAAGATGTAAATAAAAGTGTTTTAAAGAATAATATTCCTCTATTGTATCAAAAAAATGAAGAGAATGATTTATTCCAGCTTTACTACATTTTTGATTTTGGAAAAGACCATGACAAAGAGATTAGTTTAGCCATTCGTTACCTTAATTACTTAGGGACAAAGAACAAAAGTGCAGAAGCTATTAAGCAAGAGTTTTATCAATTGGGTTGTGAGTTTGATGTATTAAGTGGTAGAGACCAAGTATATGTAAAGCTTACAGGATTGAATGAAAACTTTGAAGAGGCTGTCAAACTTTTTGAAACTTTACTAAAAAAGCCTGTTGCGAATGAACAAGCTTATAACGAAATGGTAGAACGTATTTTAACTTCTCGCAACAATGCCAAGAAGAATCAAAGACACGTTTTGACAAAAGGAATGTTGAATTATGCAAAATATGGAATCCACTCTCCTTTTAGAAACTATCTTTCTGAAAAAGAATTAAAAGCAATCAAGCCTCAAGACCTTTGTGACAAAATCAAAATGCTTTATAAGCATGAGCACAGAGTTTTGTATTATGGACCAAAATCAGTTCAAGAATTAAGCAAAAACTTGAATAAATTACATAGAAGTAAGAAGAAGAAGCTTTATTCTCCTGCAAGTATTGAATTTGCTGAGCAAAAGCTAGATAGTAATATTGTCTATTTTGTCAACTTTGATATGGTACAGGCACAAGTATTATTCTGGTCTCCTTCTGTAAACTATAACAAAGAATTGGTTCCTATTGCCAAAGTGTACAATGAGTATTTTGGTGGAAATATGGGTTCAATTGTTTTCCAAGAATTGAGAGAAGCTCAAGCCCTTGCTTATGCTGTTCGTTCTTATTATAGAGTGGCAGGAGAACTAGATGAAGCCAATAGTGTGATCTCTTATATTGGAACACAAGCAGACAAATTGGATATGGCAATTACTGAAATGCAAAAGCTTCTAAATGATATGCCATTGTCTCCAAGTAATTTTGCTCAATCTAAATTAGCAATACAAAGTAGCTTAGAAACAAATAGAATCACCAAAAATGGTATTTTATTTAATTATGAAAGAGCAAAGAAATTAGGTTTAGAAAAAGACATTCGCCAAGACATTTATGAAACGCTAAAGACAATTGAACTAAAAGACATTAAAGCTTTTCATGAACAATATGTGAAAGGTCAAAAACAAGCCATTCTAATTATTGGCTCACGAGAATCAATTGATCTTAAAAGCTTAGAAAAATATGGAAAGGTTGTAGAACTTTCACTTGAAGATGTTTTTGGATACTAGAAATTAATAGAAAGAGACAAGCTTATGGTTTGTCTCTTTTTTTATACTTTTTGCAACTTTTAATCTCCTCTATCATTAACCTTATATAACAAAAAATAATGAGCACTTTATACGATTGTAAAATTACCCAAGACAGCATTATTCACCCAACAGGTTCTGAGATAGTCACAATTTTCCCAGTACATTCTGACTGGTGGCAAGATGAATATTTATTTGATGGCTGTAAAGAACCAAAAGATTTTGCAGATTTTCGCGAACAAATCAAAAACTATATTGAAGAAAAAGGACCACAAAAGGCTTTAGATAGTTTTTATCACACCTATTTTTTTCCAAAAAATCATTACCAACATCTTATTAACTTATTACATGGTAATCTTGCAGAGGAAGTTAAAGAAGATGATCTTCATAACCTGGAGAACTATTACTTTGGTCATAATTTATTGGCTGAATTGATGCCTTCTTTATTTAAGCTCTATCCTATTCGCAAAGTCTGTATAGATGTTGTAACTATTCACCCTGATGCAGGTTTTCCAGAAGGTGATAGTGTACTACACTTGTTAAACAAAGACTTTTGTATTCGTTTATTAGCAGATGCAGAAGGAGAACACAGCAAATTATCCAATTGGTTTAATTCAAAAGTAGCAGGCTCTTTTTATGAATATAATTTCGGAGGCTTGGGAGAAGCTGTTTATGCAATGATTTGTGGAGCCAGAAGAATCGATACAATCGACCTTCAAGTACAAAGTGAAGATTTTTGGGAAACACACAAAGACAAATGGTGGCATTATTTAAAAAACCATCTTGAATCTGATAGTGACTACAAACCTTATCAAGCAGTTAGTTTTGAGATTTACCTTCACCCTTCTTGGTTAGGAAATTCATTAACAGGTCTTCAATTTGATTCAGCAGCTTATGCTACTTGTTATTAACAAATGTCTTAAAGCAAACACTTCTTTTCAAGAATAATCACTTTATTGTAATACCTTTTAAAAGAAATTAAAATGACTGAAATTATATTATATGGTGCTGATTGGTGCCCAGACTGCAGAAGAGCCAAAAGCTATTTACAAGAAAATAACATCAACTATACTTTTATAGATGTTGATTTAGACCAAGAAGCTACTGCCAAGGTGGAAGCCATCAATAATGGAAAAAGAATCATTCCTACCCTTATCATCAATGGTATTTCATATACCAACCCAAACAATGTAAAATTAGCTTCTGTATTGGGAATTAATGAAATTGGAAAAGTTCAATTATTTGGTGCTGATTGGTGTCCAGATTGTAGAAGAGCCAAAAGCTTTTTGAGAGACAATGGTATCAACTTTGAATTTATTGATGTAGATGAACATGATTGGGCCACTGAAAAAGTAGAGTCAATCAATAATGGAAAGCGAATTATTCCAACTGTTCTAATTGATGATACACCTCATACCAATCCAGACAATGCTAAACTTACAGAATTACTTTCTATCAATGTAGAGAAAGAACATAAGATTTATGATACCATTATCATTGGAGGAGGTGCAGCAGGACTTACAACTTCTATCTATGCACAAAGAGATAGATTTGATACACTTATTTTAGAAAAATCTACTGTAGGAGGAAATGCTTTCTTAACAGATAAAATTGAAAATTACCCAGGTTTCCAATCTATCTCAGGACCACAATTGATGGAGAAGATGGAGGAGCAAGCCAAAACATATGGAGCAACTATCAAAACAGGTGAAGAAGTTGTTTCTATTGAAAAGAAAGACACCTTGTTCTCTATTACAACCAAAAGTACTACTTTCTTGGGAAAATCAGTGGTATTATCAACAGGTTCAACTTATCGTAAATTAGGCATTCCAAATGAGGAAGACTTAATTGGTTCTGGTATTCACTTTTGTGCTACTTGTGATGGAGCATTTTATAGAGACAAAGATATTATTGTTGTAGGAGGTGGAAACTCTGCCTTAGAAGAAGGAATATTCTTAGCTGGATTCTGTAAAAGTGTAAAAATTGTTCATCGTTCAAAAGAATTTAGTGCTTCTGAAACTTATGTAGAAAAGCTAAAAAGCATTGATAATATTTCTACTTATATGAACAACACACCAGTAGAATTTATGGCAAATGAAAAGCAATTATTTGAAGGTTTAGAAGTCAAAAACAATGAAACTGGAGAAGAATCTGTTTTGAAAGCTGATGGTGTATTCATCTTTATTGGGCTAATTCCAAACACAAAGCCTTTTGAAGGAATTGTAGAATTAAATGATAAGGGATTTATCCAAACAAGTGGATTGGCTGAAACTTCTGTAAGTGGTATTTTTGCTGCTGGAGATTGTAGAGAAGGAGCAATTGCTCAAGTTGCAGCAGCCACAGGAGAAGGTGTCTTAGCTAGCTATGGATTAAGAGATTATTTAAAGTAAAAGACAATCACTTTATAATGAAAAAGGCAGAAACGTAAATATTTCTGCCCTTTCTATTTTCAAATCAAATATGATTAAAACTTATCTCTACTAGCCTTAAATGTCAGCTTAGTCAATTGATTTTTTTTACCAGATTGTCCCAATAAAATCAATTCATTTTTAGAAACCTGTGTTGCAGAAGAAGGTTTTGTTAAGATTCTATATTCTTTCTTTCCTTGGAAAATTACTTGTTTCTTTTTCTTTCCTCTATTACCAACTTCAACCATTACAAGAGCTGATCTTTTTCTACTTGTATTGAAATAAGAGTAGTCACCTTCATCATTTAATATAAGATTATCAACATGATCATTGAAAACAAAGTAAATATTGTTTCCTTCCATACAATAAGCATAAGAAGAATACTGCCCACCATCATTTGTTGTTTTTTGTCTCTTCACTATTTTTTCTGTCCAGACAACATCTCCTGATACTCCAAAGTTTACAACAATAATATCATTGAAATAATAATAAGTTGTAGTACTTGTTCTCATATTACCATTTGCATCAGTTGTAGTATGTGTGACCACTCTTGTGTAATACTGCTCCCCAATCAAATAAACACTACCATCTGGCTTAACAATTAAATCATCCAAATAATACTGATATAACTCAACACCTTTTCCTTTTGAAGCCTTCTTTTTTGCCTTCTTTTTTTGACGCTCAGTCATATTTTGAGTAATAAAATCAAGGTCAAATTTCTTAAATTTTTTAGCAACAATTTGCTTACTATTTTTATTAATTTTCACTAAGAAAGTTCCTTCTACACCATTCCCTGCCTTATTGGAATAAAAACCTGCACACACAATGTTTTGATTAGCACCACCTACAGCAATTTGCATGGCATTCAAAAACTTACCTTCTAATTTTACAGGGTATTTTTTCTGTTGTTTTCCATTGTTATAATAACTTAGGATTTCATAGCGATAATTCGCCTCTCCTCCTCTTATTGACTTACGTACTTCATCATAAACAATTCCCAACACATGAACATTACCCTCGTTATCTACCTTATAACTACTAACGCTAAATAACTCTCCATAAGGAAACTTGATATCTTTAGACCACAACTTTTTTAAGCTTTTATCAAATACACTAATGCCAAATTTTTGTGGTTCTCTTTTCTTATATGGCAAAGCATATTGAACTAATAACTTAGAACTATCAGCAGATAAATATGGAAGAAAAACACCCGAAGAACTATACCATTTTTTAGAAGAGTAATCAATTTCGGCTATCTTTTTAGTATCATTATTTACTTGCAAAGTCGTCTTATTCACACTTTGAGCAAATAAGAATTTCTTCTTTAGTTTTTTATTCTTAAAGGATGAAAAAATATAAATCTTATTGTCCAATTCTGTACTGAACTCATACGTTTTTCTCCTCTTTCCTTCCCTTAAGTTCAGCTCTACAGAACGAGCCTGATTTAGTTTTTTATCATACTCTTCCAAAAATGTTTTCGAGCCTCTTACCCTAACAGCATAATATGCTTTACTATCTGAAGCAATAATTCCAGTAAAAATTTCCTTTTTAGATTGCTTAAACGGAACTCCTTGCAGAGTTTGTATACGGTTTGATTGAGCAAATAGTGTTATAAAAGATATTAAGAAAATACCTACTAATAAATGTTTCATGTTAATTGTTTAAGTTTTAAAAACAGGCACAAAATAACATATATATAAGTTTAAAAACAAAAAAAGTAGTTAAGACAATTCTCAACTACTTTTCAACAAAATGTTTTATATTTTTCTAAGCTCTTGTATGCCCATCACCTACAATTACCCACTTATAAGAGGTAAGTTCTCTAAGTGCCATAGGACCACGAGCATGAAGCTTTTGTGTACTAATTCCAATCTCTGCACCCAAACCAAATTGAGCACCATCAGAAAATGCTGTTGAAGCATTTGCATACACACAAGCAGCATCTGTATTTTTCAAATAATAATCAGCTGTTTCTTTATTCTCTGTTACAATTGCCTCAGAGTGTTTAGAAGTATAAGCTGCTACATGGTCAAGAGCTTCCTCTACATCAACTACAGTTTTGATAGCCATTTTGTGAGACAAGAACTCTGTTCCAAAAGATTCAGTAGTAGCTTTTTTCAATAAGTTAGCGGGATAATTTCCTTCTAATACTTTATATGAAGCCTCATCTGCATAAACTTCTACATTATGAGCACTCATATCAGACATGATTGTTGTTACATCTTCCAAATGATCTTGGTGTAGTACCAGACAATCCAATGCATTACAAACAGATACTCTACGAGCTTTTGCATTCGTCACAATGTTTTTCGCTTTTTCAATATCTGCCTCTGAATCTACATAAGTATGACAAATTCCAGCACCTGTTTCAATTACAGGGATTTTTGCATTTTCACGTACAAAATCAATTAAACCTTGGCTACCTCTTGGAATTGCACAGTCAATGTATTCAACTGCATTTAAGATAAATGGTAATGCCTCACGCTCAGCAGGAGCCAAATAACAAATTTCTTCAACACCATACTTTGATAATACTTGCTTAATTAATTTTACAATAGCAATATTTGAATCTTTTGCATCTCTACTCCCCTTCAATACACAAGCATTTCCAGACTTTAAACATAATGCAAAAACATCAAATGTTACATTTGGACGAGATTCAAAGATAATTCCAATTGTTCCCAAAGGAACTGTAACACGTGATAAGTCTAATCCATTATCTAACTTACGAGACTCCAAAGAAATATTAAGTGGAGAAGGCAAAGAAGCTACATTGCGTAAGTCATCAGTGATTCCTTTTAAACGCTCTGCATTCAACAACAAACGGTCATATTTTGGATTTTCAGGATCCATTCTATCCAAATCCTTTTTGTTTTCTTCCAAAATAAAGGCTTCATTTTCTAACGCTAAATCAGCCAATTCATTTAAAACAGAAGCAATTTGCTCATCAGTTAATTTTACTAACTGACGACTTGCTCTTTTTACCTTTTGCAATTCTTTTAAAATTTCTTCTTGCATCTTTTTAGTTCGTTTTTGGTAAAAATTTAGTCCCTACCTTCTTTCCTTCAATAATTTCTAAAATTGTATTGCTCTTTTTACCATGAGCAATATAGGTTGTTACCCCTTTCTTTGCCATTTTCTGGGTTGTATTGAATTTAGATTCCATTCCTCCTCTCCCTCCAGACGATTTCGCAGTTTGAATATACTTTCGCATACTTTCATCTTCAAAAATAATCTCTGGAATAAGCTCAGAATCTTCATCTGTTGGATTTCCAGTATAGAAACCATCAATATTAGATAATAATAGTAGTGTATCAGCTTGAATCATAAAAGCGGTTAGACCTGCTAATTCATCATTGTCCGTAAACATTAATTCTTTTAGAGAAACCACATCATTTTCATTGACAATTGGGATAATATTATGCTCCAACAATCCATGAAAACAGTTTTTCATATTTCGATAATGTTCTCCTCCAATAAAATCATCTTTAGTTGCTAATACCTGAGCACAGTAAAAACCATAATCAGCAAAATATGACGAATAAAGATTCATCAATTTTACTTGTCCTAAAGCACTATACACTTGACGTTGAGTTGTTTCATCAATTTCATCTTGAAGTGTGTGAATTGACTTTCCTGCTCCTACTGCTCCCGAAGAAACCAATACAACAATATGTCCTTGCTCTTTTAATTGTGCAATTTGATGAACAATACTCTGAATAACTTTGGTGTCTAATTCACCATTATCATCAGTCAACACATTGGTTCCTACTTTTACAACTACTTTCATATCACATAAAAAAGGGCAATTACATTGAATTGCCCCTAAAATTTTCCATTAAATATGGGGTTCCTTAGAATGCACTCGGCTTTAAGCGTAAACCTGTCATTTGATCTAAACCAAAAATCAAGTTCATATTTTGTACTGCTTGACCAGAAGCACCTTTCACTAAATTATCAATAATGCTCATTACATGGATTTTGTTCCCATACTTCTGAACATATACTAAACAATTGTTTGTATTGACAACTTGCTTAACATTTGGATTTGTATCTACAACATGTGTAAAAGGAGCATCTTTGTAATACTCTTTATATAATTCTGTTACTTCTTCTACAGATTTATCAGAGTTGATATAAATAGAAGCAATAATACCTCTTGTAAAATCTCCTCTAAAAGGAACAAAGTTAATATCCTTATCAAAACCTTCTTGTAATTGCTCCATACTTTGGTTAATCTCTACCAAATGTTGGTGCTCAAAAGCTTTGTAAACAGACATATTGTTATTTCTCCAGCTAAAATGAGAAGTAGCTGTTGGTCTTTGTCCAGCTCCAGTACTACCTGTTACAGCAGTTACGTGTAATTCATCAGTCAATAAACCATTAGCTGCCAAAGGTAACACACCTAATTGAATACAAGTTGCAAAACAACCTGGATTTGCTATATGTTGAGCTCCTATAATTGCCTCTTTGTTCATTTCTGGAAGACCATAAACAAAGTCATTTCCTTCTCTTACATGACGGAAATCTGTACTTAAATCAACAATTTTCACATCATAAAATGCAGGATTCTCATCTAAGAATTTCTTAGCATCTCCATGACCTAAACACATTACCAATACATCAATATCAGTATGATATTCGTTAGAGAAAACTAAATCAGTATATCCAATTAGGTCTTGGTGAACCTTATAAATTGGATTTCCAGCATTACTATTACTATGAACAAACTTGATATTTACTTCTGGGTGATTTACCAAAATACGTAATAATTCACCACCAGTATATCCTGCTCCACCTACAATACCTACATTTATCATAATCTTATGCTTCTTCTTCGTTAACTTTGAAATAAATAGAAGTCTGGTTTCCAAAGATTTTAGAGAATCCTTTTACATCATCACCAGACCATGTATTGTTCATTTCTCCATAACTACCAAACTTGTTTGACATTAAGTCATTTCCAGACTCAATGCCTACAATATGGAAACGATAAGGAGCTAAGTAAATCTTCACCTTACCATTTACTTTATCTTGTGTAGATGCTAAATATTGCTCCATATCACGCATAGCAGGCTCTAAGAATTGACCTTCATGAACCATAGAACCATAAGTATTTGCCAAAGGATCTTTCATATTCAATTGAACCTTAGTCAATACATGTTTCTCTAAAGCATGGTGAGCTTTGATTAATAATGTTGGTGCAGCAGCTTCAAAACCTACACGACCTTTGATACCAATGATTGTATCACCAACATGAATATCTCTACCTACTCCATAAGGAGCAGTAATTTCTTCTAATTTTTGGATAGCAGCTACAGGGTTTTCAAAAGATTCACCATTAATTGCTACAGGATGTCCTTCTTTAAACTCAATTTCTACTGTCTCTTCTCCTGTTTTTGTTACTTGAGTAGGCCAAGCCTCTTCCGGTAAATATTCATGAGAAGTTAATGTTTCAGCACCACCTACAGAAGTACCCCAAAGACCTTTATTAATCGAATACTTTGCTTTAGACCACTCTCTTATTACACCTTTTCCTTTCAAGTACTCAATTTCAGCCTCACGAGAAAGTTGCATATCACGAATTGGAGTGATAATCTTAACATCTGGACACATAATATGGAAAGTCATATCAAAACGAACTTGGTCATTTCCTGCTCCGGTAGAACCATGAGCAATATGTCCAGCACCAATCTTTTTGGCATAAGCACCAATAGCCATAGCTTGGAAAACACGTTCAGCACTTACAGAAAGTGGATATGTATTGTTCTTCAATACATTTCCAGCAATTAGATAACGAACACATTTTTCATAAAAAACATTAGTTTCATCTAATATAACATGCTCTTTTACACCTAATTCTATTGCTTTTTGCTCAATATCTTTTAATTCTTCTTCAGAAAAACCACCAGTATTTACAATGGCAGAATATACTTCTAAGCCCAAATCTTCAGCTAAGTACTTTACACAGTAAGTAGTGTCTAATCCACCAGAAAAAGCCAATACAACTTTCTTATTTTCCATATTTATTCGATTTTTTAATCCTGCTATCTAAAGAGTAAAATTACTAATTCTTTATAAGACGATAAAACAAATAACTGCTTTTGTTGAAGCAATCCATTACAAAAACAACACAGTTTTATCACAATCCGTAAAAACAATAGCGTAATTTCTATGGAAACAAAAGCCATTTTTTTGAGCAATGTCATTTTTTTTGTCAACAAAATGGTAAGTTTTAAGAGAATATTATGTATATTCGAATAATGATATGTGTATAATCTGAAAAATAAGATAACTATGAGTAGCTTCTATATTGATAAAGATTTTGTAGTAGGAATCCCTTCCCATGTTCGAAAACAGTTCAATCAACTTCCTTATGAGCTAAAAACTTTTTTTGACAATCAATACAGAGTACATTCCAAAAATATGGCTGTAGCTTATGTATTACTTTGGTTTGTAGGTGCTCCTTATGCTTACAGAAATCAATGGGTAAAACAGATTTTCTTTTGGGTAACATTTGGAGGAATGGGTTTTTGGTTCTTTTATAGTTTTGCAATTTTGTGGCATAGAATCAGACAAGACAATCATCGCTATGCTGAAAACCTCATTGGAAATTGTTTAATGAGAATGACTTCCTCTTCTCCTGAATCAATAATTGCTACAACAAAGTCAAGAAAATCATCAGCTCCTCGTGAGCTAGATATTCCTTATAACCCTGCTAGTTTATCAATTGACAATCTTCAGAAAGGATTTTTAGTAGATTTTCAAGCAAGAACTTGGGAGGTAGAACGCTACTGGCAACAAGATTGGAACAATGGAAAGTCTGATCGCTTTTATATGTTGCTTTACAAACATGAACAAGTATTTATCACTAGCTTATATGAAGGCTTTTTAAACTCATACTTTTGTTCTCGATTTGTAAATATTCACATCATTGACCCTCAATTAGAAAATATGATTTATTCAAATCAACCACTAAAAAATGTTATTAATTATGGAGGTGATAACTACTATAAAGAAACCAAACTAGAAGGAATTTTATTTGATTTGACCAAAGAAGATAATCCTTTAGAAATACGACAATGGGATTATTACACAGAAAATAGAAGACAATCCATTAGTATTACACAAGGTGAAGATGGAAGCATAACAGTGTATGCTGGCTACAAAGTAAACATTACAGATTTCACAGATATTCTACCAAGAACATAGAAAAACAAACGAGCTGATTTACCAACTGTAAATCAGCTTTTTTTTTACATTTTGTCTATCTTTGTGACATGGCTTTACAAAATGATTTAATCGTAAGAGCAGCTTTAGGAGAAGCTGTAGAAAGAACTCCTGTGTGGCTTATGCGTCAAGCAGGACGTATTTTACCTGAGTATCGTGCAGTACGAGGGAGTCTAAGTGGTTTTAAAGAACTAGTAACCACTCCAGAATTGGCAGCAGAAGTAACGATTCAACCTGTAGATATTTTGGACGTAGATGCAGCCATTATCTTTTCTGATATCTTAGAAATTCCAGAAGCAATGGGACTTCCTTATGAGATGGTAGAAAAGAAAGGACCTCTATTCAATAAAACAGTACAATCAAAAGCTGATATCGATGCATTGAAAGTAACTGATGGAAGTGAGCTACAATATGTTATTGATGCAATTTCGATTACAAAAAAAGAATTAAATGATCGTGTGCCTCTTATTGGTTTTGCAGGAGCTCCATGGACAATTTTTTCATATATGATAGAAGGACAAGGTTCTAAAACATTTTCAAAAGCAAGAAAGATGCTTCATACAGAACCAGAGCTTTCTCATCAATTATTACAAAAAATCACAGATTCTACGATCAATTACCTGAAAGCTCAAGTTGAAGCTGGTGCAAATTTGATTCAAGTTTTTGACTCTTGGGCCGGTATTTTACCACAAGATCATTACAAAGAATTTTCACTTGCTTATATTTCTCAAATATGTGATGCAATCAACGATGTACCAGTTACTGTTTTTGCCAAAGGAGCATATTTTGCGTTAGAAGATATGAATGCTTTAAATTGCAATACAATTGGTTTGGACTGGAATATGAATGTAGCAAATGCTCGTTCAATTTTCAAAGATACAAAGACATTACAAGGTAACTTTGATCCTTGTGCATTGTATGGAACAGAGGAACAAGTGAAAGAAAAGACAATTGAAATGCTTCAAAAATTTGAAGGAGCAAGACATATTGCCAACCTTGGACATGGGGTTTACCCAGATACAGATCCAGAAAAGGTAAAAGTATTCATTAATACAGTAAAAGAATACACCTCAAAATAACATGAGGTAGGTTGGTTTAATTGGAAGAACACTTACCCTACAAGTAAGAGTTGCCCGTTCAAGTCGGGCACCTACCTCTCCATTATTTTGAGATAAGTTAGTTTAATTGGAAAAACACCCTGTAGCTAACAGGGAGCTATCTGTTCAAGTCAGGTACTTATCTTAATCAAATAAAAAAGGACAATCTCATATTCAGAAATTGTCCTTTTATTTTTTATACATTGAATTGTTTTAGGTGATGGTCTAAATGTTTGTAAAACATATTATTCCATTCATTTTTGGAAAGAGCACCAAAAGAATGTGATTCCTTACCATCAAAATGGCTCCCTCCTAATTCTTGGACTTGGGAAATGAAATCCACCAAACGCTTCTTTTCACTTTCAAAATTTTTGTCTTCCTTTATTACAAAATAAGCAGGAGTTGGAAGCCCTTGTTTGTATGGTTTCTCACCTACTACCATCTTTTTTACAAACCATCTTAAAAATATTTTCCTTAGGCCTTTTGGTTTAGGTTCTTTTGGATCAAAAACTTGCTCATAAACAATGCAACAGTGAGCTAACATTTGACCCACAGACATTTTACCCCAAACAGGTGAACTTTCAGAATTTAAACTTTCAATTCTTTTGATAATCTCACTTGTTATCTCTTTTGTAAAGATATCGTTCATTGAACACTATATAACTTATCCTAATAAATTGTTTTTTCTACCGGAATTGCGCCTGCATTACGACAAATATTTGCAGCAAACCCTAAAGCAAATTCAAGAGAATGTTGAATATCTCTTGTTGTTAGATAAGTATGTAAAAAAGAAGCTAAAAATCCATCTCCTGCCCCAATTGCATCTTGAAATTCATCCTGAGGAACCAGTTGAGTAGAGGCTTCAAATTTATCTTGATCCCAATAAACAACAGCACCTTTTTCTGACATGGTTCTAATCACCTTTTCAATCCCTTTGCCTTTCAAGAAATCAGTTACTTCATCATCACTAGAAAGCTTATATAATTCTTTCAAATACCCCCACTCATCTTCATTAATTTTGAGAACATCACAATGATCAATACATAAACTAATTAACTCTTTTGAATAAAAATCACCTCTCAAATTCAAATCACACACAAATAAACAATCAGTAAGTGCTTCACGATGTTTTAAAAATGTTTGTTGATTTTGCTCAAAATACAAAGCTAAACTACCATATACATATACCTCTGCATTTTCATCAATATTAGTATCAGTAACATATTGCCAAGACTTTTGTTCCTCAATTGTATAATGAGGTTCGTTATCTTCAAATTCAACAGTTACATAACCTGTTGGATGATTTTCATCAAAAGAAATTCCTTTTTCAATATCTTCTTGTTTGGCAAAGTCATAAATCATTTTTCCAAATTCGTCATCAGCAATTTTACTAATAAAAGAGACATCATGTCCAAATCTCTTCAAATGAATGGCCACATTGAAAGGGGCTCCTCCAATTACATTTTGTTCTGGCAAACAATCCACCAAAACTTCTCCAAATGATAAAATAGTACTCATAAATATGATATGGCTTTAAAGTAAAAAAAATGTCACATACTGAATATACTCAATATGTGACAAATAAAATAACTTTTTCTTTTCCTTATTTTCTGCTATGACTTGGCACCATACTCACTTTCTGGTTCTGGCAAAACATGTATTTTAGAATTACTCAAAGACATTGAAGCAGAACAAGTATAAACACCAATATTACCGTCATTGTATCGATAATCTAACAATGTTAGCTTCACCACTCCATTGATTGATAATTCAAAATAATTACCATAACGAATAATTTTAAAATCAATCTGTCGATTCTTAGGTATCTCAAATTGGTTTGTTTGAATATTGTCAAATATGAAATTATTTTTCACATCCTTCTCATTAAATCCCCAAGCTCTAAACTGAACAAAACCATTTTCAAAGTCAATTGAAGTATAGTAACCTGTTCCTTGTTCATCACATTCAATCACAAAACCTGTTTTTCCCATACCTTCTACAGAAAGTTTTCCTTCCCAGATAAAGTTATTAGCAGGATTAGGTAAACAGAAAATTTCATAACCACTCAAACAACTAAGTATCCAATTATCATTTTCAACTTCATTAAAACGACCTGTTGGATTTGCTAAAATTTGTTTGGGTTGTGGAAAACTCTTTTGTACAATTGTCTTTTTAACCAATTTATCCCAAAGATGATAACTCTTCAAAAATAAACGTCCTTTGCTATCAACATCTAATTCCTTTGGTGGTGGCATTACACGATGTGTATTTACATTACCTCCCACAAAATAAAAGTTATACAACAAAGTTCTTCCATCTTGTTTGACTACACGGGCAGCATAATTACCTTGTGGAATCAATACATTTGCATGAAAAGCATGGTACTCTCCTTTAAATTTAGGAGCAAACCAATAACGAACTTTAATATCTTCTCGAATAGAACCTATCAAATAATGTGTTCCTTTAATTTCTACAACACAAGGACATTCCACATCATCATATACATAAGAGATATGTAATGGTTTTTCTAAGACAAACTCATTGTTCTCGTCTCTTCTTGCTACCCCAACACAACCTCTACGAGAAACTGGTCCCATTGCATAACGAGCGCAAATCAACAAATAATCCTCTCCTTCATGCACAAATTTAAAAGGGTCACGAAAGCTCAACCATTCTCTTGGATTATTATCATAACATTCGTAGTGAGGAGCATCACTTTTTAAAGGAAGTCCAAACTGATTGTCTTTTATCCAGTGTACCAAATCTTTAGAAACAGCACGACCTACTTTTTGAACAACTCCTCTATCTCTTCTTTGTAGTCCAGTATAGTACATTTCATAGCCTTCACCAGTACTATTCTTAGAAACATGCATTGTCCACAACATGTCATCATCCCATTCTCCTGGATCACCTACCCAAAGAGCATTTTTTTCACGTCTCCAAGACAAACCATCATCTGATACAGCATGAGCAATGTAATCGTGATTAGGAATAATGAGGTGAAATAAATGGTGTTTTCCATCATCATCAATAAATACATCTACATCCCCTATTTCCCAGTCACTAAATCCTGAACCTGAATACATCCTAATCTATTTTTATACTACAATTCTTAGCTAAAACAGCAATAATAATACAGTTATATTTTCACAATCACAAAAAGATTAGACGAATTTGCCATAATTAACAACCAATAAAAAACTTGTTTGTAGAGAGAAAAAAAGTGGTATTTACAACACCTTTACACTGTAAATCACGTAAGTAAATGCTAGACAACATTACTTTTTGGTCACTTATTAGAACATGCTAGCCGACAACTACACCATTTAAAGGAAAAAGGTTTCACATTTCGAAATATTTTTCTGATATTTATTTGGTTAGCACAACCCAAAAGCAACATGATAAACACTCAAAAAAGAACACTACTAATACTATTTTTTAGTTTAATTAGTTATATAACCTATGGACAATGTAATTGTCCTAGTGGTGTTGGTGCTCTAAGTGGTACCACACTTGCAAGTGGAGAAAAATGTATCAAAACACCTCAAACATTAGGGGGCTTAACCGTAACTAGTGGAGCAACACTATACATTACAGCAGACACAGACATATCAGGATCGATTTTTATGCAAACTGGTGGTAAAATCTGTATTGCAGATGGGGTATTTGTTAGTGTAACAGGTTCTCTAACCATGCAAGATGGTCAAATAGAATTTGGTGAAGCTGCACATATGACTGTACAAGGAACATTCTCTTTTATATCAGGAAGTTCTTTAACCATGAATAATTGTTCACTGATAGAGATATGTGCTTCATTTAGTACTTCTGGCTCTATGATAAATTATTCAGGAGATGGTACTTGCATGGGATATATTTCAACAAAAGGTTCTGCAACTGGAGATAATGTAACCAACTTAAGTAATTCCAACCAGATTGCTTTTATCCCTCGTGGTACTGTTACAAATATCAAAAAGGGAAATGCTGTTAGATGTAATAGTGCTGCAGGTTGTCCTGCAATATGGCCAAATGGAATTGGTGGAGGAGGTACTTGTAATAGAGCAGAAGGAACAGTCACCAACTTAGTGAATACATTCTTATTGTCTAATGATCCTCCTGTTGTTGACCTAGATAACTCTAGTGGTGGAAATAATTATACTACTACTTTCACAGAAGATGTTAGTACCAATTTACTAATTTCTGACAATGCAACGATAACAGATACAGATGATACGAATATAGAATCTGCTACCATTACTCTAACCAATGAACAAGACGGTGCAGATGAAGGAATCTCTTTAACTACTGCTCAAATTACTGCTGCTGTTGGAAATGGAATCACTGCAAGTATTAATGCTGCTAACACAATCATCACATTAACAGGTTCTGCTACTAAAGCAAATTACCAAAATATAATTCGACAAATTATTTACAATAATACAGATAATAATCCTAATACTACTAATAGAACAATTACAGTTGTTGCTAATGATGGTGATGATGTTTCCAACACTGCTACCACAACTATTTCTATTGTTAGAACCAATGACGTTCCAGTATTGGATCTAGACAATGCTACTGCTGGAGAAAATTTCAGTACAACTTTTACTGAAGATGCTAGTACTAATTTACTAATTTCTAATAATGCAACTGTAACAGATACAGATGATACAAACATAGAATCTGCTACTATCACTCTAACCAATGAACAAGACGGTACAGATGAAGGAATATCTTTAACTACCGCTCAAATTACTGCTGCTGCCGGAAATGGCATTACTGCAAGTATTAATGCTGCTAATACAACCATCACATTAACAGGTTCTGCTACTAAAGCAAATTACCAAAATGTCATTCGACAAATTGTTTACACTAACACAAGTAATAACCCTAACACTACTGATAGAACAATTACAGTTGTTACTAATGATGGTGATAGTGCTTCCAACACTGCTACTGCAACTATTTCTATTATTTCTGTTGATGATGATATTGTTGCTTTACGAGATGAAGTAACACTTAATGAAAATGCTTCTACTAGTTATAATGTTGTTAGTAATGATTCTGATCCTGATGGATCTATTCAATTAAGCACATTAAAAATAACAACTGATGTAAATAATGGAACGACCTCAGTTGATAATACTACTGGAGAAATTAGCTATACACCTAATACCAACTTTAATGGAAAGGATAGTTTAATTTATGAAGTTTGCTCTAATAATATCGTTATTGATACCACTACTACTGGTACACCCACAAGTTATATTCCTACAGCAGATAGAACATGTGATTGTTCACCCGCAGATACAAGAAATATTACTGGTGGGACAAGTACTGGAGTTGGAACACATACTTTGAATGCAGGTGATTCTCTATGCATTGTTGCTTCTGGTGGTGGAACAGCGACAATGACAGGAACAATTACAATGAATGGTGGTAAATTATTTTTATGTTCTACTGATGGCACTTCTATTCAAGTTAATCCAAGTTTTGCTGCAAGTGCTTCCACTAGTGGAGGAGATATTTATGCTTTTACAAATACATCATTCACTACAAACAAAACCATTGAAGGATTTAACTTTCATAATTATGAAACATTAACAACAGCTAATATAATAACCATTAAACAAGATGTTAATGATGGTACAGATGGTTACTTGATTAATCATGTTGGTGCAGACATTTCTTCTACAGCTAACATCACTACAGCATCTGATGGTACATTTTTAAATTATGGAACTGCTGTATGTGGTGGTATGTCAAGCTCTGGTACTATTAATTCTGGGGTAGAAAATCATGGTGAAATTACAGTAAATGGTAATTTATTAAGAAGCTATGGTGTGACTAAAAATTATGGTATAATTAACATAACTGGAAACTTAACATTAGGAGGTGGAGGAAGTTCTGTAATGGATTTAAGCAGAGGAGTTTTCTTTAGTAACAACCTAACGATTAATAGTGGTACGTACTATGCTGATGCTAGTACTTGTACTGTTTTTAATGTAAGTAACACAACAAAAGTAACTTGTGGAAATACTTATCCAAATGGAAATATCAATATTATTGATGACACTCCCAATTCAGGTGTTTGCCCTGCAGATGTAACTGCAGGAAAGTTTAATTATACTACTGCTGCTGCTGCACCAGTATGTGCAACAACATTAACAAATGGTACATGTGACACTGCCTATCTAGTTTTTGAAGTTCTTTCTATAAATGATGCTCCCATCTTAGATCTTGATAATGCTACAGCAGGGAATAATTTCAATACTTCTTTTGTTGAAGATATTTCTGGAAACTCTATAGCTATCGCAAATAATACTACAATTACAGATATTGATGATACGAACATAGAATCAGCTACCATTACTTTGACAAATAGAGTTCATGGAATTGGTCAAGAAAACATTTCCCTGACTACAACTCAAATAAATAATGCCCTATCTAGTTTTGGAATCACTGTAGATATTTCAACAACAGATGTTATCAGTCTCTCAGGAACATCAAGTATTGCTAACTATCAAACGGTAATAGATCAAATCGTTTATAATAACACAAACAACAACCCTAACCTAACAGATAGAACTATTCAAGTAGTTATTAATGATGGAGATGATGATTCTAATACAGCAACTACCACTATTTCTATAACAAGAACTAATGATGCGCCAAACTTAGATCTTGACAATGCAACGGCTGGAAATAACTTTAGCACTTCTTTTACCGAAGGAACGGCCATTGCAATTACAAATAGTGTGTCGATTGCAGATCCAGATGACACGAACATCGAGTCTGCTACCATTACCTTAACCAATGAGCAAGATGGTGCAGATGAAGGAATCGACATCTCTACTGCTAATCAAACAATTGCTACTGGATATGGTATCACGGTTAGCATCAATGCTAGCAACACTGTGATCACTTTATCAGGTACTGCTACAATCGCTGAGTATGAGGAAATCATTGATTACATTACTTATGATAATACTAACA
>JAAEPT010000089.1 GCA_024232295.1 Cytophagales bacterium | reverse complement strand
CATGGTTTGTCATAACAATTTTACCTCTTGACTGCATACCATTAACGTGGTTTTTATCAATTTGTAAGTTTGTTCTTTTACCCCATTCTACTTGCTTACCACCTTTAATTGCTTTAATTTTAGATGTACCAGCATTAGAAACATTACCAAAAGTAACTACAAATGTTGCATCATACCACATTGCCATTCCACCTTTGTTCATCATCTTTGGTTGTCCCATAGGTGATTCTGCTTTGGCAGTCCATACTTTATTAATACAAACTAAGGTATTAGTAAATGGTGATGATTCTTTACGAGACATTACAATACTTTGGTTAACTGTATTACCAAATTGTGTTGACATTGCTCCCGCATTCCATTCATTGTTATTTTTCAATTTTTCAACTGACATTGCACAAGGAATTGATCCAATACTATCCCAGAAAAATGCTAAATCATATGGTAAATTACCTTTTTTCTGTTCATTCTGTAGATCCATTATAAATGCTGCTACGTCTTCAATAGTATGTAAAGTTTCTCTATCAACATAAATAAAGTTTCCTTCATAATCAATAACATTACCCTCATCATCTTTGATTAGTTTAACTTCTAATCCCATTTGAGCGGCATGTTCCCAATTCCATTTCATTTTTGTGATAAGAAATACAGGAAGTATTCCTATATTTTGATCTGAAACTGCGGCTTCAATTAGTGGTGGTAGTATACCAGTATCAGAATGTACTTTAAGTATAGATATAAGGTAATTTGCCTTATGATTTAGCATTTT
>JAAEPT010000088.1 GCA_024232295.1 Cytophagales bacterium | reverse complement strand
TTTCTCCGTTTGCATGATACCATTGATTACCTACATTGGCTCTTTCTCCGTTTGCATGATACCATTGATTACCTACATTAGCTCTTTCTCCGTTTGCATGATACCATTGATCACCTATATTAGCTCTTTCTCCGTTTGCATGATACCACTGATCACCTATATTGGCTCTTTCTCCGTTTGCATGATACCACTGATTACCTATATTGGCTCTTTTTCCATTTGCATGATACCATTGATTACCTACATTAGCTCTTCTTCCATTTGAATGATAATAAATTTTTCCAGTACTATTTAACTCCTCATAATATGGAATACCTACAAAACGTTGAATATTTTGAAAAGGTAATGAGTATTCAAAAAATAAAGGATAAGAAGTGCTAGAACTTACTTGAGTATTTATCATTCTCCAAATTATAATTGATGATATTACTACAAGTATAGCTATTGTAATAGTAAGTATTTTTTTAATCATGACAATCTTCTAATTCTCTAAATAACTTACAAAGAATTAAGTTTTGTTTATCTAAAAAGTTAGATTCTTCTAAGTGACAAGAGTAAGCAAAAAGAACTTTGTTTATTATCATTAATAACCTTGATTATATCACAAAAGTAAATTATATAGTCACCCCAAAATTCTTTGACTTTGCAAAATTCAATAGTATTTCAAAGTTCTTTTTATCTATTTCTGGGCAATTTATTTTTTGATCTTGATATAAACTTTGCAGATTACTAACATCAAAATTCATTTCTTCTTGATGAATATATGGGGTTAAAATTTTACCAATTGTTTTGTAATAAAATTCTTCATCAGGACTTAAATCTTGAGGAAGGGTATCAACAAATGTACATCCAGTGATATTGAGCATTTTTAAAATCTCATTTAAGTAAAAATGATGCTTAGTTTCTTGATTATTAACTAGGTGAAAATAATCTCCATCAATATCTTGTTTGCAAACCTGATACAATATCTTCGAAACGAAGTCAGCAGGTACAATATTTAACCCAGCATTGAGGTTTACCAACACCCTAAGGTTTAACTTTGTTTCCTTTTCATAAATTAGGTTTAGGTCTTTAACATCACTATGTATTTTCATTTTGAGTCGAAGGAAATAAGAAGCAGCTGCGTAGAAAACATCAAATTTATAAATTGTTCCCTTTTTATTTTCTAGTAGGTTTCCTGAGATTGTAGAAGGTCGAAAAATTCTACACTTAACTCCAGTATTTTTCTCATACTCCTTGACTAATAACTCTCCTTGTAGTTTTGTTTTTTCATAATGGTTTCTGAAACCTTGATTGATGTTTGAGTGGTCTGGGGATATATTACCATAAGTACAACCACAAGCGTATGCAGAACTAATGTAATTAAATGTGCTGATATTTAAATGGGTACATAGTTTCAGAATTTTTTCAGTTCCATATACATTTTGTTCATTCAAATATTCTATGACACTTGGATTCATCCTAAAGTCAGTACTAGCAGCTATATGAAAGAAATTGTTTATCTGCTTTGACAAGAGCCTTGAGTATTCTTCTTGGCTAATGGTTTCTGAGGCAGACAAATCAATATTTATATAATCCACTTGAGAGTCAAGAAATAAATCAATTTTGGGAACTTCTTCCTTATCAATTGCCAAGTAGTCAATTCCTTCCTCACAAAATATGTTTTTAACTCGTTCCTTTAAACTCACATTGGCAGAACCTCTTCCTAAAACAATCAATTCTATTTCATCAAGTTTATTTATATTGTCCTTGATAATTTCGAAAAACACATTTCTTCCAACTAATCCTGTTACCCCGGTTAATGCATATATTGTTTTTAGTTTTGTGTCCATCATTTAGTTTTTTTGTGATTAAATTGGTTGTGTATTCTTTTAGCACAGTTTAATTGGTAATAAAGATAAGCCTTTTTAAACAATAAAAAGACATCATTGTTTGATGTAATGCTCAAAAAATGATTTTTCTTTTTGTGCATTGGAATCTTCCACCGACCTTTGTTGTCTTACAAGAATAAATAATTCATAAAGACAATAAGATGAATAGAAAATTACTGTTTAGTTTATTTTTTCTTGGGTTTTTGAACCTCTTTGCCCAAAACAAAAAAGACTATCAATACAAAATTAAGGAAGCTCAAGGAGAAATCAACTTAGATGGAGAGCTCAATGAAGCTGACTGGCAATCTGCACAAGTGATTCAAGATTTTTATAAAAGTTTGCCTGTAGATACAGGTTGGGCGGAATCAAGAACAGAAGTTCGTGTTACTTACAATAAGCGATTTCTATATGTTGGTGCTGTTTGTTATGATGAATTAGAAGGAGAGTATATTGTACAATCATTGAAGAGAGATTATTCATTTCCTCGAAGTGATGCTTTTGCTGTATTTATTGATCCTTTCAATGATGGAACCAATGGTTTTAGTTTTTCTTGTAACCCTTTTGGAGCACAGAGAGAGGGTTTATTAGAGTATGGTGGCTTTTATGGTGTATCTACTTCTTGGGATAATAAATGGTATTCTAAGGTAAAGCAATATGGTGACAAGTGGGTGGTAGAAATGGCAATTCCATTCAAGACATTACGCTTTAACTCAGGTTCTACAGAGTGGAAAATTAACTTTGCAAGAAATGACCAAAAGAGAAATGAAACTTCTACTTGGGTGCCTGTTCCTCGAAATTTTAATGTAGGAAACTTAGCATTTACAGCTCCTTTGTTGTGGGATAAACCAACCAAAAAGAGTGGGCCAAATGTTTCGATTATTCCTTATGTAGGAGGAGGATTAAGCCAAGATTATCAAGCAGAAGGAGCAGAGCCACAAGGAGATGTATCTGTTGGTGGAGATGCCAAAGTAGCCATTACTTCTTCATTGAACTTGGACTTAACAGTGAATCCTGATTTTTCTCAAGTAGAGGTAGACCGACAAGTAACTAATTTGGATCGATTTGAAATTTTCTTCCCAGAAAAAAGACAATTCTTTATTGAAAATAGTGATTTATTTGCTGGACTAGGATTTCGTTCTACTCGTCCATTTTTCTCTCGTAGAATTGGTTTGGCAAGAGATACAGCCAATCAGTTGGTCGAAAATCCAATTCGTTTTGGAGCAAGGTTAAGTGGTAAGATTGACCAAAATTGGCGTATTGGTGCTATGCACATGCAAACTGGTGAAAATGAAAATTTGGGCATTCGTGGACAAAATTATTCAGTAGCAGTTGTGCAGAGACGTGTTTTTTCTCGTTCTAGTATTTCTGCTTTTGTGATCAATCGTCAAGCCTTTGCCAGAGATTCTTCTGATAATACTGTTTTTTATGCAGATGATTATGAAAGGGTAGCAGGTTCAGAATTTATCTTATCTTCCAAAAATTCAAAATGGACAGGTAAGGCTTACTATCATCACTTATTAAGAAATGATAATACCAATAACCAATATTCTTTTGGTTCAAACTTGGTGTATGATACACAGAATCTCAACATAGAATGGAACCAAGAAACGGTAGGAAAGGATTTCTTAAATAATAACATTGGTTTTATTCGAAGAACAAATTATACACGACTTTATCCTTCGATTTCTTATGACTGGTACCCAAAGTCTAAGACTTTTTTGCAACATGGTCCTAGTTTCTCTCCATCCATTTATTTAAGCAATGTCGATCTTTCTTCGATTGAGCATAATTTGGAGTATTCTTATTGGCTAAAACTTGTCAATACCTCTTACTTTAGGGTAAAAGTTAGAGATCAGTTTGTGAAGTTACAAAGAGATTTCGACCCAACAGGAAGGTGGAAGAGTGGAGAAGAAAGATTATTGGCAGGGACTTCTCATCGCTTTTTCTCAGTAGAAGGTTATTATCAATCAGATGAAAGAAAGCCTTTGTTTACAACTCTTTCTGTTGGAAATGGACAGTATTATAATGGAAATCGCTTTTTTGTGAATAGTTCTTTGCGTTATCGTACCATTCCTTGGGGAGTATTCTCGGTAGATGTTGAGTACAATCGCTTAGACATGCCAGAGAACTTTCAAGATACAGACCTTTGGTTATTAGGGCCAAAAGTGGAGTTATTATTTTCTAAGAGTCTTTTCTGGACTACCTATATCCAATACAATACTCAGCAAGAAAATGTAAATATTAATTCACGCTTGCAGTGGAGGTTTAAGCCTGTTTCTGACTTATTTATTGTTTATACAGAAAACTACCTTCCAGAGAATTTTGGGGTGAAAAATAGAGCCATTGTACTGAAACTAACTTATTGGTTCAATATTTAATTAGGCTGAATAATATAATTCTTCATCGAAAAGGTTATCCAAATAAGGATAACCTTTTGTTTTTTAGTACTAGAAGTCAATTTTTTCAAAAAGCTGTTTACCTTTTTCTATCTCCAGCAGATATCCTGTTGAGCCAACTTTGGTAAACTATTTAACAAATTAAAATTTATCCAAAATGATAAAAAAGTACAAACTGGGTCTTGCCTTAGGACTTGCTTTATCTGTGGGTGTTGTTTCGACTGTGGTGTTAACCAATAATCATCCAGAAGAGCAGACAAACATTCCAGAGAATGTAGAGTATGAGCATGAAGAAGAGTATAATGAAGAGTTGCATAATGCCAAAATGGCTCCTTGGACAACAGAAGATGCCAAAAGACAAAGAGCAGAGCTTCAAAAGTTTAGTAGGAGAAGAGGCAACAGAACAACAGGGAGTGTTAGTTTTTATGGTTCTCTAAAAGGAACATGGGCAAATAAAGCTCCTCGTAATATGCCTGGTGCATTTAAGTTTGCAGAAATGCTAGATGGTACTGATATCATTTATGGAGTTACTCATAATCACTATGTAGCAGAGTATAATGCTAAATCTTATATTTTTAAAGGAACAGTTTATAATCCAAAGACAGGTACCAAAGGAGACGATTTTGTTCGCCTAACAGGACATTGGCCTAATCGATACAATAGTTTAATTGCTCACAAATTTAATGGGCAAGTTCGTTTGATTGCTGATATTGAAAATGGATCGGTTTATTATTCTGATAATGAGGGACAAGATTGGATAGAGGCAACAGGTTTACCAACAGTTGTTCAATCTGTTGCATTGAATCGCCAAGATGAGCTTGTATATGCTACAGATGGAGGAAAGGTATATATTTCTACAGATGGAGCCATTTCTTTTACAGAGCTACAATCAATTGGTTCTGCTGGAGATGCTACTTTGTATTCTCCTCGTTATGATGTGCAGCCTGATGCAGAAAAAGTATACTTGGCAAGAGAGGGAAAGTTTTATGAGTTGAATGGAGCAAAAACTTCATTTACTTTGAAAGGTTCTTTTGCAAATGCAAATGGTCGTAAAAGTTTCTCAATAGGAGGAGATAGTAGAAAGCTTTATGTTACAGAAGATAATTCTTATTGGGTAAGTACAAATGGTGGTACTTCTTGGACGCAGAAATTTCCGAAAGGAAACTGGTATGGTGATCGTGGAGGAAAAATGTCTGCCGGTAAGTTCATAGGAGTAAGCCCAGAAAACCCTGATTTTGTAATGGGTGGTTATGCTCAACCTGTTTATTCAAAAGATGGATTGAATACAGATAATTCTACAGATGCTGGTTGGGGAAGATACCAAAATGGAGGAAACTTAGGACTGGAAGATTATATTGATCGTATTCGTTTCAATTATCACCCAGACTTTCAAGCACAGCAATTCTTTTATAATTCTACAGGAGATTTATTTAGTGTAGGTTCTACCGATGGAGGATTATTTATAAGTTATAAAGTTTGGGAAGATCATCCAATTGATGGAGATGGCAAATCTTATGATAATACAAATTATCAAAATGCTCATTTCATTAATATTAATACACTAAGTACTCCTTGTGCTTTGATCTATCGTCACAATATGTTTACAGGGTACAAAGATCCAAATCATATTGTATTTAGTACACAAGATCAAGGAACACAAGATTATATTTTGGGAACTACTGGAGATACATTGAATGTATACCAAACAATTGGTGGTGATGGTCCTCCATTAAATTCTGCTGATGGTAATTGGGTATGGAAATGGAAAAGACAAGGAAGTCAAGTATGGATGCCTTACCAATTGTATGATCAAAATGGAAATCGTAGAAAAATTGGTACAGTTAGTAATGCAATTGGAAGTCAACAAAGTGTAACATTTACCCAAAGTACAAGAGTGGGTTGGGTACAAGCCTATATTGACCGTGATGAACCAAGCAAGCGTATTTGGATGCTGAATAGAAGTTTGTCAAGAGCAGAAGTAAATGGTTCTTCATTGAGCGGAACTACTGTTTCAAAAGGAACTGGACACCAAGTATGTGCTTTCACACAAGCTACTCAAAACCCTGAAATTGTATTTTTCTTACAAGAAGGAAAAGTATACAAATCAACAAATAGAGGGGATACATGGGATAATGGTACTTCAACTCCTTTCACAAAAACAGTAAATAACCAAAACATGGGTGCTGGTTGGGTACTTCCAGAAAATGATAATTGGATCTTATTTGCTGGGCCTTCTGCCAATGGTGTAGGAGCAATTCTTTCGAAAGATGGTGGTGCAACATGGACAGATATTACTGGAGACTTCACAAGTGGAGATGACTTCCAAGTAGGAGGAATGGTTGGTACTCCTGACGGAAAATATGTATTTGCAGGAACAGATGTTGGTCCTTATGTATTTGTAGTAGCAGAAGAAAAGTGGTATCCATTATTTGCAGATAGAAATGTAGCCATGTTCAATACTACAGCAATTGAATATATTGAATCAATTAATACGGTTCGTTTTGGTACTTGGGGTTCTGGTGTTTGGGACTTTACCATTGATAATGGAACATTACCTTTAGTGACATTTACAAGTCCAGACAATGGAACAAGTCTTGAAATGAGAACATTTGAAGCAATTACATTAAAGGCGAATGCTTCTGATCAAGATGGAACCATTGATCGAGTATATTTTGAAGTACAAGGACAACAAATAGAGGCTTCTTTGAGTGGTGGTGAATATGTAGCAAACTGGACACCTAATGCTTATGGAACATTCAAAGTAAAAGTATATGCTGTAGATAATGATGGATTGGATACTTTTGAAGAAATTGAAATCACAATTACAGAACCATTATTAAGTAAAAACTTAGAACTTACTAGTGTAAATCGTACAAATAATACTTCTTGTACAACTTCTTTAGGTTTAGAAATTGAGGTCACAAACAGAGGATCAAGTCTTGTTTCAAGTTTTGACATTAAGACATATCTAAATGGATCATTAAAGAAGACTACTACCAAACAAGTTGCTTTGGCAACGGATGAGAAAACAACAGTTACGTTGGATATGGTAGAAATTTCAAATTCTGGAGAACAAGAAGTAAGTGTAGAAGTTGTATTGGATGGTGATGAAAAAATAGAAAATACAGAGCTTACCAAAACATATACAGTAGAGCTTGGTGCACCATACCAATTCTATATTTCAACTCGTTCTAAAAATCCTTCATTGACTTGGGATGTTTTAGATGGACAAGGACAAGTAATTGCTGATGAAACAACAGAGGAATCAACAGAAGGAGGGTTAACCGTTCAGAATTTCTGTTTGGCTGATGGTTGTTTTGATATTGAAGTTTCAGATGCTTTCACGACAGGTGGTTGTGATGCAGAGCCTTGGGTAGCAACAAAAGCATATTCTGGTGGAGCAGTAGTTTCTTATAATGGTAAGAAATATACAGCAAGTTATTATAGCTTAGGTTCTAACCCAGAAGAGAACAATGGTCAGTTTGGAAAGCCTTGGTTATTGCCTACAGAATGTAGCATTACTTATGATAATGATGTATTGGGAGTGAAAAACTTAGCAACAAATACAAATGAGTTTGAAGTAACAGTAGCCAACTTTACAAATACTGTCACAGAGCAAGTTTGTGCTGAGGTGGTAACCAACCAAGTAACTGCAACAGGAGTGAAGGTTCAAGCTTATCCAAACCCATTCACAAATCAGATTACAATTGCAGGAGTTTCAGAAGGAACTGTAAGTATTTATAATCAAGTAGGAACAAAGGTATTGTCTCAAGCTTTTGCAAAATCAATCAACACAGAAAATCTTCCAAAAGGAGCTTATGTACTGGTTGTAGAATCAAAAGGGAATAAATATCAATTTAAGTTGGTGAAATAAGTGGTAAAGAATAGTGTGTAAATAAAAACCTCTGCCTGTTTTGGGTAGAGGTTTTTTGTTTTATTACTTTTTAGGTTTTATGCTATGCTGTTTAATTTTATTGTTTTTAACAAAGTATTCTATGAAAGTTTTATTCTTTCTGGGGTCAATAAAATCTTGGTTACTGTATTTGAATAAAGTTTCGGGATAGCCTAATTGAATTTCAATATACTTTTCTGACCAGTTTGTGACACAAGTAATCCAATTACAAGAGAAAGAAGATACTGGCATTATTATCCAACAACCCAAAATTGGTTTTCCATCAATTGCAAAAATGATTGGTTTGGGGTGAATACTAGCTCTAAAAGAAGAGATTTTTGCATATCCAGAATCAGTAAAATACAACTTATAATCAGTTGTATCCAAATATTGAATATCATCTAAAGTGATGATGACAGAATCACAATATTGCTTAGGATGGTACTCATAATCCTCAATCTTAGTAGTATCAAATGGATTCCAAAAACCATTTGTTGTTCTTCCAATGGATAGGGTTTGTCCAAAGCAATTACAACTTACTATAACCAAGATTAATAAAATTAGTCTATCCATTTTTTGTATTTAATGTCAAGCCTAAAAAGTAGCTCACTTAGCCATTGTTTTGAATGATCTTATTATTCCTTGTCGATACCTTATAAATCCCCATACTAAACCAGCAAGAAATGGAATACTATTTACTAAAAGAAAACTCCAATCTTTAGAGCTTGCATGTATCTTAAAAGTAATAGATAGGAGAAATCCAATCCAAACCATAGGAGAGAGAAACCATGCAATAAAGGAAAGAATCACATTATTTCTTACAACTGGAAAGTTATTAAAGAAAATAGTTGTTGAGAGTAGAGCAACAAATAAGATATTGGTTATGACTAACATAATGCCCCAAAGAAAAGCAAATCCATTGTTCATCCATTCACTTTTATAATTAGGGTCATATTCTATGATTGACCAAAAAATGTATATGGCAATTACTACTAGGCTTGCAGGTAATAAAGCCATTTTATAGTATTTGAATGTTTGTATCATTTTTTGAGTTCTATAATCTTAGATTCAAAGAAATTAATGATAAACACTTTATCAAAATCTGTTGTAAATTTATCATTGATTATGGAATCCTCAATATGAGAATAATCACTAGAGTCTTTTAATCCACCTAATACCAAAAGCAACCAAAATTCAGATGCATTTGAAGATAATTTATATGTCTTTAAGTTTTTTTCCTTGTCTGATAAAGCTCGAGTTATAACCTCTTTTCTTAGGGGACCAATAGGAGAAACTTCGTTTGAGTAAATATGTAATCCTGTATGAATATCTTTATCTATTGACTTTATGTAACTATGTGGTT
>JAAEPT010000087.1 GCA_024232295.1 Cytophagales bacterium | reverse complement strand
ATAACTATGTAACTGACTGATTTACAGCAAAACACTCTTACTTTTAGTTAGATATTTATAGTACTAATCAAAGTAGATGTTAACTAATTGAAATACAGATGCTTATTTATAGTTTCTCAACAAAACCTTAAATGACTTCTACTTTAATCGATTAATTACTGAAATACATTCAAAAGAAATCTCACAAAAAGTCTTAAAGTTCTTTTTTGAATATGCGATAATAGGAGTTTGTCGAAGAAAAAAGTTAGAGAAAAAATTTAATAACGAGTTTTTTTCATGGGTTCCAGAAAATATTACAAATCTAAACAATATTATAAACAACCTTAATATTGATGATTTAGATATAGCTAAACAAAAATACTCTTCATCTGACTTACAAAGTGTAAAAAGTTTAGTCAACCAATTTTCTAGGTACCTCATGAATATTCGTACCCAACAAAACAAAATGAAATATAAAGTTCTTATTCCATCAGAAGTTAAGGACTTTGTGCCAAAAAAAATCAACTTTGATCTCTATTTTTCAACAAAAAATAATTTCGTTCTACCTGATACAACATGTTTATTAAGATATTCAAAATCAACTTTTAAAATTGGTAATTTAGAATATCATAGTATCTCCTCCATAGGAATATCTCTTACACCTAAAATATTCATTCAGTTAAGAAATAGTGATGTATTAGGAGAAGAAGAAAACATGATATATAAAGCAGTGCCAAACTTCGTAATGGATATAAATCAAATGATATATAATGAATGTTCTGGACAAGTTATTTCACCTGATTTAGAAACCTTAAAAAATTTACAGAAAAAACCCCAACCTTCTTAGAAAGTTGGGATTTTCTTTATTCAAAGCGTAAATGTTTGACAGATTCTCCAGAGTTTTTCAACTCTAGTAGAGCATCAATTCCAATTTGTAAATGCTTATCTACATAATTTTTGGTAACAGAAGTATCACTTTTTGAGGTTTTGACACCTTCTGGAGTCATTGGATTATCAGAGACTAAAAGTAATGCTCCATGTGGTATTCCATTCACAAATCCCACCACAAAAACAGTAGCTGTTTCCATATCAATCCCCATTGCTCGAATATCCTTTAAATATTGTTTAAAGTCTTCATCATGTTCCCAAACCCTACGATTGGTTGTATAGACTGTTCCTGTCCAATAATCCAATTCATGTTTGGTAATCATAGATGATAATGCTCTTTGCAACCTAAAAGATGGTAGGGCTGGAATTTCTGGTGGAAGATAATCATCACTTGTCCCTTCTCCTCTAATGGCTGCTATGGGTAAGATAATATCTCCTACTTGTGTCTTTTTGAGACCACCACATTTTCCCAAAAACAAAGTAGCTTTTGGCGAAATTGCACTTAATAAATCCATTACTGTGGCAGCCATTGCACTACCCATTCCAAAATTAATAATGGTAATTCCATTGGCTGTGGCTGTTTGCATGGGTTTATCCTTCCCATAAATCTCTACTTCAAATCGAGTAGCAAACATTTCCACATAATTAATAAAATTTGTGAGTAAAATATACTCACCAAATACTTCAAGGGGAGTTCCTGTATAACGAGGCAACCAGTCCCTTACAATTTCTTCTTTTGTATTCATGACTTTCTGCTTTTAGTTTGTAATTTTGAACAATGAAATTGAACCTACCCTCTTTTGATTATCAACTAAAGAAAATAGATGATAAAGTATGTATATTTGATATTATTCGAAAAAAATATTTGGTACTAACACCAGAAGAATGGGTAAGACAAAATTTCTTGCATTTTCTAATTAGCAAATATCAATACCCAAAATCTCTTATTACCACAGAGCGTGGACTGGCTTATAACCAGTTACAAAAAAGGACAGATATAGTTATATACGACAGAAATGGAAAACCGTTTTTGGTTGTGGAATGTAAGGCACCTGATGTACCCATCAATCAAAAAACATTTAATCAAGTATCTGTCTATAACCAAGTACACAAAGCCCCCTATATTTGTGTAACTAATGGAATGGTTCACTATTGTTGTGAAATTAATCACGAAAACAATAACTTCTCTTTTTTAAAAGATTTACCCCAATTTTCAAAGTAGCTTATCTAGGCTAGTATAAGGTAAATTCAAGTCCTCAGATAATTTTTCATAAACAAGATTTCCATGAACAATACTAACCCCTTTTTCCAGAGCTTTATTGTCTTGAATTGCTTGTGTCCATCCTTTATTTGCTATTTGCAAGACATAAGGTAAAGTAGCATTTGTAAGTGCTTGGGTAGAAGTAAATGGAACTGCTCCAGGAATATTTGCCACTCCATAATGAATAATACCCTCTACTTCATATACAGGATTTTCATGAGTTGTTGGTTTACAGGTCTCAATACAACCTCCTTGATCTACTGCAACATCTACAATTACAGAACCTTTTTCCATAGTTTTGAGCATATCTCTTGTCACCAATTTAGGAGCTTTTCCTCCTGTAATGAGTACTGCACCAATCACTAAATCAGTATCAACAATTTCTTTTGCAATGTTTAATTGTGTTGAATATAAAGTATTGACTGTAGGTAATATTTCTTCTACCTCTCTTAACCTGTTCAAGTTTACATCCAAGATAGTAACCTTTGCCCCTAAACCTAAAGCCATTTTAGCAGCTTCTATCCCAACAATTCCAGATCCTATGATCATGACTCTTGCTGGTAAAACACCTGTTACTCCTCCCATCAAAATTCCTTTGCCTCCATTGGGTTTCAATAGAAAACGAGCACCTTCCTGTATTGCGATTCTTCCTGCCACTTGTGACATAGGAACCAATAAAGGCAAACTATTATCATCTTCTTGTACAGTTTCATAAGCAATACAAGTTGCTTGGGAATTGATAAGGGCTTTGGTCAAATCTAATGAAGAAGCAAGATGTAGATAAGTAAAAAGTGTATGTTGTGAAGTCAAATATTTGTACTCTTCTTCTTGAGGTTCTTTTACTTTTAAAATAAGTTCTGAACTTTCAAAAACAAGTGAGGCTGTGGCTAAAAGTGTAGCTCCTACTTTTTGATACTCTTCATCAGAATATCCAGAAGCTAGTCCAGCTTGTGTTTCTATAAAAACTTGGTGACCATGACGAATAAGTTCTACAACTCCTGCAGGGGTAATAGCGACCCTGTACTCATGATTTTTGATTTCTTTGGGGATTCCTATTTTCATACAAAAGCGAATTTAAACAACAATGGCACAGAGGGATCTCTGTGCCATTATCTTAGTAACAAATAAAGTAAGATCTCTTACTCTTCTATTACTTCAAATTCTACTCTTCGGTTGTATAAATGTTTCTTTTTCTCAGAAGCAGTATCAACCAATGGACGAGCTTCACCATGAGAAGCTAGCTCAAAACGACTTTCATCAATTCCATTTTCCACCATGTATGCAATGACAGTTTTTGCTCTTTTTTGAGATAACTGTTGATTGTAAGCAATATCACCTCTTGTATCTGTGTGAGCATGTACTTTTAATTTCAATGTTGGATTTTCTTTCATTTTCTGAACCAAAATATCCAATCTACTTTTTGAATAATCTGTTAACTGATCATACACATTGAATAAGAAGTGAACCTTAATTGGTAAGAATTCTCCTTGTTTTTCCTGATGAGTCACAAATTCTTGTTGTGTTTCCTCAGATACAACATGATGTGTATGTGAATTATTTGTAGCTTCATTTTCATCTTCATTCCATTCTTCGATATCAGATAAATCAACTAATTCTTCTTCAGTCCCTTGAACATCTATAAATTTCACAACTTTTACTTCTGTTCTTCTATTGAGTTGTCTACCCATACTAGTTGAGTTACTAGCAAATGGTCTCTTTTCACCATAACCCTTCGCTACAAACCTTTTCTTGCTTACTCCTTTTTTAACTAAGTACTTTACAACAACTTTCGCTCTTCTTTTAGAAAGGTATTTGTTATACCATCTTCGACCGATACTATCAGTGTGCCCAGACACTTCTACCACTAATGAAGGATGTTTTTTCATTAATTCATAGAACTTATCAAGCTCTACAATAGAACTGTCATTCAAGCGAGATCTATCAAATTCAAAAAGAATATTTCTGAAAATAATTTTACTTCCTACCTTGAAAACTTCTTCTGTGTCTACATCTTGATAAGTAGGTTGTGGTGATGGATCATTCATAGCTACCTGTGTAGTATCTTCTGGAAGATTAGAAGTAATTGTAGTAGTATCTACTATCGTTACAGTACTACTTTCTTCTCCCAAGTTACCAGTTGTAGGAGTATTCTGTGTAACCAATTGAGTTTTGAAAATTGGCTTCAACTCTAAAGTATAATGAATCTCATAGTAGTCACTCTTTACAGGAACATCAAAACTACCTTCTTTCAACAAGTATCCATCAGCTTCAACCACATAACGATAACTATATCCATGCTTCATTCCACGTACTAAAATACTCTCGCTCACATCTCTCCTCTCAACAATTTTCTGTGTTCCTTCTTCCAAAAGACTTATTGTAGCTTTGCTAATTTTTTGTCTAGACAAAGAGTCAACTAAAGTCAAACGAATAAGAACTTCATCAGCAGGAACAGGACGAGTCAACATGTACAAATCTTTTTCTCCATAAGTATCTTGTCTGTATGAAGAATAATATCCTTTTGTTCCATCAGCAGACCAAACAAAGTAAATATCGTCATCTGCTGTATTAATAGGATATCCTAAATTTCTAGGAGCAGACCAACCATTAATTGTTTCATCATAAACAGATGAAAAAATATCATATCCACCAATTACATCATGTCCTTTTGATGAGAAAAATAATGTACGAGTATCAGCATGTAGATATGGAGCATCCTCATCAAACTCTGTATTAATTGCTTCTAAGTTTATGGCTTTTCCCCATTTTCCATCAGATTGCAATTTAGACATGTAAATATCAGTTCCTCCTTTTCCTCCAGGTCTATTACTTACAAAATATAATGTTTTGTTATCTGGTGAAAAACAAGCACTTGGTTCCCAATGTTCACTATTAATATTCTTACCAAATTTCTTTGGTTTTGACCATTCTCCATCACTACTATACTCACTCAAATATAAATCTCCTGCCAATCCTTCTTCTACATACCTAGCTTTATAAACAACTAGCTTCGTTCCGTCAGGGCTTAATCCAGCACAAGCATCATGTTTGTTGGTATTAATATGTCCTCCAATATTTTCTGGTACACCCCATGTACCATCCTCCTCTTTTAATGAGAAGTAAATATCTTCAAAGTATTGGTAATTAATATCTAGTTTTCCACCAGTAGACCCTTTTCTACGAGAAGTAAAAATTAATAAAGAGTCATTAGAAGAAATTAAAGGAACATATTCTGGGTAAATTGTATTTACATTTTTCCCTAAATGCTCAATCTTAATACTTAAGGAGTCTGCTTGATATCTTTTACCTGTTATACATTGTTCTATAAAAACTTTGGCATTTGCAGAGCGAGCTGAATCTTGTACAGGTTGCTTCAAATAAATTTCAAAGTTCTGAATTGCATTATCAAACTCATGGTTTAGGTGCTGTGCTTGTCCTAGATAATAAGGTTTAGCATTATAATTCACTCCTAGCCTATCAGCTTTTTGTAAAAATGGTAATGAAAGTGTTCTATATTCACTATACAAATAACAGACACCCAATTTGTATAGGTAATCCTTGTTATTTGGAGCAATACTATCTAGCATTTGATAATAAGGTAAAGCTTCATAGTATTCCTTATCATCAAAATATGAATCTGCAAGTTCTGAATACTTCCTCTCTTTCCTGCTCTTCTTTTCTTGACCAAATGATAGTGCAGAGAGAGATATTATGACTAATATTCCTAATAAGTATTTCATGGTATCTTGTTTGTGTTGTTGTGGCTAAATTAATGAAGATTATAGAAAAAATGAGAACATTTATCGTATAAATACACATTTTCGTAGTAAAAAAACAATTAGTACACGAAATAAGCAAACTAAAAATCAATATAATTTGTCTTGCTAGGCTGTACTTTGTAAAATAAATAATAAAAAGCTACCTAATTAAAGGTAACTTTCCCAACATAAACCCATCTTCATTATTTGTTTTTTAGTCTATCAAATTATTGAAAAACCATTTGAGTACGAGCATTATTTTGCTCAACAATGTAGAGTCCTTCCCCTTCAAAATTGTTTATATTTCCTTCGTAAACTTTTTTACCTAATATATCCCAAATCATACAATTATGATCTGTAATAATTGTAGGAGAAATTATATTGGTAAGTTCACTAATATTTGTTTGCTTTAGAATTTCAGAAACCCACAAACTATATTGTTTTGCTGAGGGATGTAAACCGTCAGTTGCTACTAGTTCAGTATCGTTAAAGCCTTCTCTAGAGATAGGAGTAATATCTACATAAGGAACGTTATAACTTTCTGTGATTTCTAAATTAACAGCATTAAATGTATCAATACCTATAGAAACAGATTCACTACCACCCCCAAAAGGTGTATAAGCATAATCAGGAATTGAGATCACAAAAACCCTGTTAGTATCATTGTCTGCATAAGATAATGCTGTTTTTAACAACTCCTCAAATTCGACCTTATAAACATCAAGTGATCTTCCCTGATAAAGATTATTTACCCCAATCAATAAACCAACAAGCGAATAACTATCTTGCAATTCATCTTCCTTTTCTTTGATACCGTTAGCCAAATTATCTGTTCTCCAACCCGTTACTGCCACAATATCAACTATGGTATCCATTAAAACACCACGTTTTTCCAAAGAATCAGCCAACTGTTCTGCCCAGCGACCTTCTGTGGCTACACTTTCAGCATAAGTATAAGAGTCTCCTAAACCAAGAATTGAAATGGGTTCATCAGGGATGGTAATTTGAGCAAATGCACTTGTCATGCAGAAAAAAAGAAAGTAAGGTAATATCTTCATAAGTCTAAATTTTACTTTTATAAACCTTAATTTTTATAAATAGTTGGCAATAAGTTTTCTACAACTTACCCTTATTTGAACCCAGAATACAAATTTTCTGTCTTCATTTCGTATAAGGAGATCAACAAATTATAATAATGAATATAAAGTTTTGGATATTTTTTCTGATCCTCATCAAATTAACCAGCTCATTTAGCCAGTTCAGAGCAAAAGAATCAACAAGACTTGATAGTGCTTTTTACATAAAACCACACAATAATACTTTGGACACACTGACAAAAAGCATCCAAAAATATGATGACAGAGGAAATGCTATATTTAGTGAAGAAAAAGTAAGGGGAGGAATGCATCATCCTTACTATTATTATGGTTGGCCTGTTCTTAATATTAGATACCTAAGAAAATATGATGAATGGAATAATCAAACAGAACAAATTTATCAAGTTTACTTTAAAGAAAAATGGTTGAATTATTTGAAAGAATCCAAAGAATATATTAATGATTCTCTACTCACTTATTTAGCAAACTTCTATTGGGATGAAGAAACCTCCAAGTGGCTTCCCCAGAAAAAATATTTTGCTAAATATTCCAATAATATCTTACAACAAGAAATCAAAGAAGAATACACTCATCACACTCACCTACCAGATAATCAAACAATTATTAAGTATAAAAATGGACAAAAAGTAAATGAACAAGAATATATTCTAAGAAGTTCTTCCGACTTAGAATTACTAAAATCTACAAAATACAAATATTCTTCTCAACCAGCCATTGATCATTATTTTGTAAAACAAAAGAGCGTTACTTTTCATCGTTTCTTATTTCTCAAAATAAAAGATCATACTTACAAAGCTACCTTTGATCAAAATCAAAAGATTCTATTTGATGAAAATGTTTATTATGCTAAAAGTAGATTCTCTCCCCCCAAAGATAAAAGTATTCGCTACCACTCAGAAGATAGTACCTACTTAGCAATTTATAAAAAAGAAAAGTCGGATAAGGAGTATCAAATAATTCATGAAGAAACTACCAGTAAGAAAAGGATTCAAGATACTACCATCATAACAACTTATCGAAGTGAAAAAGGAATACTAGAAAAACAAAGAGAAGAATATACAATAGGAACTTATTATAAATATCATTTTGATTTTAAGATTTACTATTCAAAAGGCAAACCACTTCCAAGAAATTTACGAGATAGTACCATTACAATACAAAAAGGAGACACAACTATCATCATCCATCAAAAAAGAAAAAACATTGATAAACCATGGCATAATTCTTCAAAAGAAGAAATTGTAGAATATGAAAAGAATGATACGTTGCATCGTTTTATAAGAGAGTATAGGTATCTACCAAATAATGAGGAGGAAATAACTGATTATATGCTATACAAATATGTAGGAGAAAAACTTATACAAGAAATCATACTTTATGTACCAGCAAATTTTTGGGTAGAAAAAAGAGGTTGGTATGAGGCAAACAGTATGAGGGTTCGAACTTATCAATACAAAAAGATAGATTTTAAGGTATCTAATAATCTATTGAATTGGAGTGATTACAAAGTTTTTGGCAGTGATACATTTGCAAGAGGAATTACTACAGAAATGGTAAATAAAGACCGTGTATTTATGTGGGCCGAAAGTGAATCTTACGAAGTAGATGAACAAGGAAGAATTATTGAAAAAAAGAAGGCAAAAATAGGTCATTCAACTACTAAAATATCAACAACAAAATTTGAATACAACACCCATAATCAAAGAGTTAAAATAACTATTTATCATAATGATATTTTAGAAGAAACATGCAATATCACTTATCATAATGAGACTTCTTTCTCAAAGAAAAGGGTTTTCTGTATTTCTAAGGATGAAAAAAGTGAACATATTTATGATTTATGGGGAAACGAGCTTGAAGGTAGCTCATACAAGCTATTAGATTCTGGAGAGGAAAAGTTGATTTATCATAGGTATGGATATTATACAAAGTTACAAGAATAACAAAAAAGGTACTCTCATCAGAAAGTACCTTTTCGTCAAAATTATATTCTCTTTTCTAGAATCCTCCTCCTTGGTTTTGGAACATCATATTATTATCTCCCAAAGATTCTACAACATTTGCTTTTAATTTTACCTGTATATAAGGATTTTTCAGATCATTAGATTGAATAATCAATAAATCTTCTGAATTTTTCATAACAACCCTTGGCTGATAAGTAATTGTAATTGTACCAGATTCTCCAGCACGAATCTCTTGCTTTTCTACTTCATAAGTAACACAGTGACATCCTGCAAACAAACGATTAATTTTCAAAGGATTCTTACCTGTATTGGTAACTGTGAAAGTATAAACAACTGGCTTATTTACCGCAACTTCTCCAAAATAGTGTTCTTTCTTAGAAACAGTCAAAACAGGTGATTTTTTCAACTCCATTTCAGTATGTGCAACTGTGGCAGGTTTTACAACCAATCCTTTTATATAGATAACTTTGGAAGCAGGTTCTGCATTTGAGCTAATTGTAATCGATTTATTGAAGCTTCCAATACGTTTATTACTATTATACATTACTTTTATTTCTCCAATGGCTCCTGGCAAAACAGGGTCTTTGGTAAAGGAAGGACTTGTACATCCACATGAAGGCTTCACTCTCGATAGTATAATTGGCTCATCTCCTATGTTCTTGAATTTAAAGACATAAGTAGGTTTCTCTCCTTCAGTAACAACACCAAAATCGTGTGTCTCCTTTACAAACTCAAATTTTCCTTTGGCATATAGATTCGCCATAGAAATCGCCAAAATGAAAAAGGCTAAGTGTTTTATTCGCTGTAACATCTTGTTGAATATTTTAATTTTACGTGATTTTTTACGAAATTACCATACTTTATATGCAGTAGATATAAAAGTAAGAATTTTATTTTTTATCTAAAAGTGTACCAGAATTAGATAGTAGCGTTTTGAAAACATCAAATACACAAATCACCCCTAGTTTTTCTATTTCAAAAGAAAAAATTTTAGAAGATTTCAAACTTGTTGTTACGAGTAGAGAGACAAGTAATATAGGATACAAAGAGGTGCATGCAGGAAAAGCCAGTTTTGGTATCTTTGGAGGAGGAAAAGAGCTTCCACAAGTAGCAATGGCTCATTTCTTTAACAATGGAGATTTTCGCTCTGGATATTATAGAGATCAAACCTTGATGTTTGCCATTGGTGAAATGACTCCTCAGCAACTATTCTCTCAACTCTACGCACACCCTGATATTGAGCATGAACCTGTATCTGCTGGTCGACTAATGACTGGACACTTTGGTACACGATCATTAAATGATGATGGTTCTTGGAAAGCTCTTGCTGGACTTAAAAACTCTACTACTGATGTTTCTCCTACTGCTGGACAGATGCCTCGCTTGGTAGGTTTGGCTTATGCTTCTAAATTATACAGAGAAAATAAACATCTTGAGAATGATAAAAAATTCTCATTAAATGGACAGGAAATTGCCTTTGGTACAATTGGTAATGGATCTACTGCAGAAGGTTTATTTTTTGAATCATTGAATGCTGGTGGTGTACTACAAGTACCAATGTTAGTATCTATTTGGGATGATGATTATGGTATTTCTGTACCTAATGAACTACAAGTTACCAAAGGAAATATTTCTGAAATCTTATCTGGTTTTCAGCGTACAGAAGATGAAAAAGGTTTTGAGATTTTAAGAGTAAAAGGTTGGGACTATCCTACTCTTATTGAAACCTACGAAAAGGCAACTAAAATCTGTAGAGAAGAACATGTACCTGTAGTTGTTCATGTTACAGAAATCACACAACCAAATGGTCACTCTACTTCTGGTTCTCATACTCGTTATAAATCAAAAGAACGTTTGGACTGGGAGGCTGAATATGATTGCCTAGCACAAATGAAAAAATGGATCATCTCAGAAGGAATTGCTAGTTCTGAAGAAGTTGAAGCCATTATCAAAGAAACAAAAAAAGAAGTACGTGCTGTGCGTAAAATCGCATGGGATATTTATCAAGACTCCATTAATCAAGATGCGAGAGAATTAATCAATATTTGTAAAAAAATTGTTCCTAATTCTCAACATAAGCAAGAAATTATCGGACTTGTAAAGAAACTATCTTCTTACAAAGATATTTTAAGAAAGTATGTTGTACGAACTGCCAAGAAAATTGTACAACTTACAATCAATGAGCCATCGGAAGGTAGAAATGAATTACTTGACTGGGTTCAAAATATGAAGGATATTAACCATGTTCGTTATAGTGCTTTGCTTTATAATGAAAGTGGAGATTCTTCTTTAAACATTCCTGCTGTTCCTGCTCAATATGATGAAGATGTAGACCCTATTAATGCAAATGAGGTTCTAAATCAGTTTTTTGATATTGCCTTTGAAAGAGACCCTAAAATTGTTGCTTTTGGAGAAGATGTAGGAAAAATAGGTGATGTAAATAAGGCATTTGATGGAATGCAAGATAAGTATGGAGAATTGCGTGTCTCTGATACTGGAATTAGAGAATGTACAATCATTGGACAAGCAATTGGATTGGCTCTAAGAGGATTTAGACCTATTGCAGAAATTCAATATGTAGATTATATTTTGTATGCTATCCAAACCATTTCTGATGATTTAGCAACATTACATTATCGTTCATTTGGTGGGCAAAAAGCTCCTGTCATCATTCGTACAAGAGGGCACCGTTTGGAAGGTATTTGGCATTCTGGTTCTCCAATGGGAACATTGATTAACAGTTGTCGAGGAATGTATTTATGTGTTCCAAGAAATATGACACAAGCTACTGGTTTCTATAACACACTTTTACAAGGTTCTGACCCTGCGATCGTGGTAGAATGCTTAAATGGTTATCGTTTAAAAGAGCGTGTTCCTTCTAATCTTGCTGATTTTACAGTTCCATTAGGTATTCCAGAAGTGATTAGAAAAGGAGAAGATATTACTATTGTTACTTATGGTGCAATGTGTGGAGTAGTTGAAGAAGCTGCCAAAGAATTATTACGTTTTGGAATTTCTTGTGAAGTAATTGATGTACAAACATTGATTCCTTTTGATATTAATCATAGCATCGTAAAATCAATCCAAAAGACAAATAGAGTACTTTTTGCTGATGAAGATGTACCTGGAGGTGCAACTGGATATATGATGCAACAGGTTCTAGAAGAACAAAATGCTTATTTATACTTAGATGCTAAGCCAAAAACAATTAGTTCTTGGGCTCATAGACCTGCTTATGCTGTAGATGGTGGTTATTTCTCAAAACCAAATATCGAAGATGTATTTGAGTATGTTTATGAAATGATTTCAGAAAGCAACCCAAGAAAATTCCCTCCATTATTCAAAAAGCATTAATCTCTGCAGTGCAGTATGAAAGAGGTACTGAAAAAGCTACGTAGCTACGAAATAAAAATAAGAAAAGTAGTAAACTCTCAAGGAATTGGTGAGTTTGCTTCTCTTTTCAAAGGTACAGGTTTAGAATTTGATGATGTTCGCTTGTATCAATATGGTGATGATATTAGAACTATTGACTGGAATGTAAGTGCAAAAGGACATGGTACTTATGTAAAAACATTCAAAGAAGAACGAGATCAACGTGTATTTTTCATTGCAGATGTGAGTGCATCTCAACAAATTGGTGTCCCACAACAACAGAAAATTGATATTATCAAAGAACTTACAGGGGTATTATCTCTTTCGGCTGTTAGATTGGGGAGTCAAGTAGGTTTATTGGCATTTAGTGATCAAAAAGAAAAATATATTAAGCCAAACAAAGGTGAACGACATGCTCACCAAATCATCACAGAACTTTTTAAACTTCAACCAAAGTCTACCAAAACAAGTCTCAAAGCAGGATTCAAACAAACATTGGGAGTTTGTAAACAAAGAAGTATTGTCATTATTCTTTCTGACTTTATTGATGAAGGATATGAAAAAGAACTAAAGAGTTTAGGACAAAAGCATGATGTAATTGCCATTCATGTACATAGTCCACTCGAAACTAAACTTCCTAGATTGGGTATTATTCCACTTTTTGACAAAGAGACAAAAAAAACAACTTGGATAAATTCTTCATTTTGGGGAAATCGTAACAAACGAACCAAACAATTTGAACAAAACAGAGAACAATTACAGGAATTGTGCAAAAAACATCAAATTGATTATTTATCTATCAACACCCAAGAAGACTATGTTAATCAACTGATTAGCTTGTTCAAAAAACGTAATAAAACTTGGAAACGAAATGCGTAAACTTTTTTTTATACTAGGAATAGTAATAGGATTTGTACCTAATATTAGTTGGGCAACAGCATTAAAACCTCAAGGAAAATTTATTCAAAAAAATATTAAAATTGCTCAAGAGGTTCAGTTTTGTTTAAGTATTCGTCATCCTAAAAATATAGAACTTGTCTTTCCTGACAGTTCTTTTGACTTCTCCCCTTTGGAGTTTGTGAGCAAAGAATACTTTACTACAAAATCAGATTCAAGTACAAGTATTGACAGTGCAGTCTATACACTGACTACTTATGAAATTGATGAACTACAAACGCTTCGCATGCCCATTTATATCTTAAATGGAAAAGATTCTGTAGTTACTTGGTCTGATACAGATACTCTATTCTTTTTGACAACTGTTGGTAAAATGCCAAACCCAATTGTTTTGCAACAAAATACTTCATTACAAAGAATTGAATATGATTTCAACTACTATTATTTCTTTACAGGATTAATCATTCTCTTAATTGTAGTAGGTGTATCCTTATTCTTATTTAAAAACAATCTTCGTGTATTGTATTATTCATGGAAATTAGATTATCAATACAATCGATTTTTGAAGCAATTTGAGGCAAAAAAAGAGTTTCAAAATACTCAAGAACTACAAGAACTTGTATGGATATGGAAAAAGTTCTTGGGAAAACTAGAACAACAACCCATAGAAACTTATACGACCAAAGACCTTATGGAATTTTATTATGACAATAAACTAAATGAGGCTTTGCAAAAAATTGATTATTGCCTCTATGCTGAACCCACCAATATTGATGCAAATGAATTGCTTAATTTTGGGAAACACATTGTAGAACAGAAAAAACAAGCCTTGACAAATGGAAAATAATTGGCTTTCACTTGATTGGTATTTGTATGAGTTGGAATCATATAAAGATTATGATTATGCTAATCCTATCTTCTTAAAACTAATTTTAGCTATTCCAATACTTCTTATCCTTCGTTGGCTTATCAAATTCTTTTGGACCAAGTCAGGACTTGAAACTTCTTTGTTTACACAAAAGTCAGGAGGAAGCAATTCATGGATTGCTTTTTTCTTACTTATTCCCGATTTATTCTTAGGTCTGTGCTTTTTCTTTGCATTGATTGCCTTGGCTCGTCCCCAAAAAAGTAATGAAGAAGTAGAGCGATGGAGTGAAGGAATTGATATTATGCTTTCCATTGATATTTCAGGCTCTATGGATGGAATGGACTTAAAACCCAATCGTCTAGAATCTGCTAAACAAACAGCAGAAGAATTTATTGATGGTCGATTTCAAGATCGTATTGGATTAGTTTTATTTGCTGGAGAAGCCTTTTCCAAATCTCCTCTTACCACAGACTATGAGATGCTGAAGGAACAAGTGCGAGATGTAAACTTTGAAGAAATCGCAAAAGATGGTACTGCGATAGGAACTTCTCTTGCTGTTTCTATCAAGCGAATGGAACAATCAAAGGCAAAATCAAAAGTGATTATTTTGTTGAGTGATGGAGATAATACAGCAGGAAATATTGATCCCTTGACTGCTGCACAATTGGCTTACTCATTCAATATCAAGGTTTATACAATTGGAGTAGGTAGAAAAGGAAAAGTGCCTTACAATGTAAAAGGACGTGACTTTTTTGGAAGAGTTGTCTCACAAATACAATATGCTGACAATAGTTTTGATGAGACTACCCTCAAAAAAATTGCTTCTATCACAGAAGGCAAATACTTTCGAGCAACAAATAACCAAAGTTTGAGAGAAATTTTTAAAACCATTGACCAGTACGAAAAGACAGAAATTAAGGAAAATAGGTACAAAAGTGTAAAAGATTACTATTTACCTTATCTATACGCTTCCATTCTTTGTTTATTAATTTGGTTGGCTTTCAAATCAACCTTCTTAACCAATATCTTAGAAGATTAACCATGAGCATTTCAGAAAACCTACAACAAATAAAAGAAGAAACAAAAGCTTTTGATTATACCTTAGTAGCTGTTTCGAAGACGAAACCAATTCCTTTGTTAGAAGAAGCTTATGCAACAGGACAACGTGTTTTTGGGGAAAATAAAGTACAAGAACTTTGTTCAAAATATGAAGAATTACCCAAAGATATTGAGTGGCACATGATTGGGCATTTGCAAAGTAATAAAGTAAAATACATTGCTCCTTTTGTTTCTCTAATTCATGCGGTAGATAGTTTAAAACTATTGAAAGAAATCAATAAACAAGGTACTAAAAATGGTCGAGTAATTAACTGTTTATTACAAGTTCACATTGCAGAGGAAGAAAGTAAGTTTGGATTAACAGAAACAGCATTATTTGATTTATTGAATAATGAAGTAGTGCAAGAAATGGATTTTGTGAATATTATTGGATTGATGGGAATGGCAACTAATACTGATGATACTACTCAAGTTCAAAACGAATTTAAAGGATTGAAACAATTATTTGATAAGGTTGCCAACTTAGAAACAGCTTCTCATATCAATATGAAACAGCTTTCTATGGGAATGAGTGGCGATTATCAAATTGCCTTAGAACAAGGAAGTTCTATGATTCGTGTGGGAAGTTCTATTTTTGGAGCAAGAAATTATTCAAAATAACCATAATACAATGACACAAAAAATAATTTTATTCTTAGGAAGTTTATTTGCTGGATTAGGAGTAGCTATTGGAGCATTTGGTGCTCATGGATTAAAAAAAATGTTGGAAGCTTCGAATCGAATGGAAACTTTTGAAACAGGAGTAAAATACCAAATGTATCATGCCATTGCTCTTTTATTCATTGGCTTATTAATGAGTAAGGTTGACTCTCCAATGCTTCAATATGCAGGAATTGCTATGGTAGCAGGAATCCTTATCTTCTCTGGTTCTCTTTACATTTTATGCCTTACAGGAGTAACAAAATGGGGAGCTGTAACACCTATTGGTGGATTGGCATTTATTATTGGTTGGGGATTAGTTTGCTATACTGTTCTCAACAAGTTTTAATAACATTATTTTATAGAGACGTTTCATAAAACGTCTCTACATTTTTTATCTATTTGTCATTAGACTTATCCCAAGGGCTTCTTAAAAATAATTCATTACGAATTACAGTAAAATTGGAGTCTATTTCAAATTCTACTTGAAAAGACAACTTGATTTTATAGTTTTCAAGAATATTATCAGACAAATCTTTAATTGCATCAGCAAAGCTATATTCTAAAGGAATTGAAAATCTATTCCCTTGAATTTTTAAGTCATCTCTATGAATATAAACTGATTCATCACATAAATCTACACAAACAAAAACCTCTTCATCAAGACTGATTCCTGATATTTCAAACTCTAATTCTTCAACCTGTTCATAAGTACGATAAATACTTCTAAAAGTATTTTCTTTCACTTCTAAATTACTAATACAATGTATTTCCATATTTATCAATTTTGATTATTAAGACATTTCATGAAACGTCTCTATGTAAAATGTTTTATCTTTTCTTTTGAATAAACCCTATTGGAAAGTCTTGTCCTACAGAATAACCAGAAGGATATTGAGCTGTCCCTGAATGCTTTTGAGTAAGTTCCGGAACTCGATCTTCTACATAGGCTTTAATCTCAGCAACGGTGATCTTTTTATCCCTTCTTCCTCCATCAGCTTGTCCTTCTATTGCTTCAATAAAAGCATATGTAAAAGCTCCATGACCTAAATCTGTAAATTCCTTAGCTGTTTGGTCTGCTCCACAAGCAGCAATAATTACAGTTCCTGAGCTTCTTGCCAATTGATAAATGGCTTGTTGTTCTGCCAAACCTCTACGCATCACATTCGATTTTTTCTTAAAACTTGCCTCAGAATGGCAAGCATCAATCAATACCAATTGCTTATTGGCTACAATCTCACTCAACATTGATTTCATCATTTCAGAGGAAAATCCTCGTTCTGGAATATTATCTCCCATACAATCATGCAATACCATATAAAAATCAGAAGTTTCTGTTTCTAAATCCTCATAGACAATTCCATGCCCTGCATAATACAAAACAAAAACATCTGTAATTTTTGCATTCTTTTTAATCTTCTCAACCTCAGTCTTAATATTTTCCAATGTCACTTGTTCATTAAAAAGACTATGTGTGTAAATATTATTATAAATCCCTTGAGACTGCTTTTGAATAGCTTCTGTAATAGCTTGAGCATCTTTTACCCCATAATTAAGGTTCATTGCCTTTTGCTTGTATTCATTCACACCCAAAATCAACATATGTAAATTACTCACTGGATGATTCAAAGAAGTACATCTAATTTCTTGGCGGTCAGCAATTGACTTCACTTGTCTTTTGTTCAAAGTCATTACCTTAAACTCATTCACACCAGGAAGCAAACGCACTTGATATTCTTTGACCACTTCCTCTTGAAATGAAGTCAATTCAAAATCTGTATCAATTTCAATTAATTTACCATTTTGATAAAGATTTAATTCCTCAATACCTCCTCCTCCATAATACACTGATACACTCAACGTGATATCTGTAGTATCTGTCACAAACAATTCACTTGTTTCGGGAGCCAATGATCTTTTTTGATGATTCTTTTGTAAGAAAGCAAAAGGTTCATTAAAAATTGGTGGAGATGAGCGGTACAAAAGATTTAAATCTACCACAGATTCATGCTTTTCATGTAGTAAATCTGGAATTGATTTTCTTGTATTAATATCTGCTAAAATAAGATCGGGACGATACAATAGTTCACTAAAGGAACTCGCCTCATTGAGCTTTAAAATAGATGATTGATCTTCTTCCATTTGCCAACCCAATAGTTTATCAGCATTTTCTGATCCCATAAAAAATCCTTCTTTTGTCCACAAAATCCATTCTCCCTCTTCTGTGAGCGATAAATCAAACTCTGGTTGATAAGCTGGATTAGCCAATGAATCAACTGATAAAATGTAAATTCTCTGATGCTCTCCACCTAAAAATAACCACCTCCTATCTGTAGAAAAGTCAATGGCTCTAATGGCTCCATGTACACCATTCAATGTTCTATACTGATCTCCAACTAATAACTTAGCACCTTTGTCGAAACCCAAAACATGAATTGAATCCTTGAAATGACTATAACTCAAAAAACGCCCTTCCTTTTCTGTAGTAGTATACTCCTTTCCATCAATTTTTACTTGATGCTCATTTTTACGAATTGATAGTAATTCATGATAGTGAACCTTTGGTGTTATTTTTTCAGAAATGGCTTTTTTTAGAGTTCCAGCCTTTAAGTCAAAGATGTATTGTAGTTGTTGATCATCTTGGTCAAAATTAATTCCAATGGTATTGTTCTTAAAATGTTTGATGTGTCCAATTGACTTGGTATCATTAGAAAGCTTTCTGAGTAGTTTTCCATTAATTGCACTAAATACATGAATGTCATGGTTATCTCCACCACTAACCAAACTTTCATAATTACCATTGATAGAAGCTGGAGAAAAAGCTACACATTGAGCTGTATTATTTAGTTCTGTATGTTTACTAACTACTTTTCCTTTGGGTACAGAAATCATACTTACCTCTCCAGTCAATAAGGTAGTTACCAAAGCATTTTGATTATCCAATGAAAAAGCAATATCTGTAATGGCATTTGAAAACTTCTTAACACGTTTTAAGTGTTTTCCGTGAGCATCATAAATATTTACTAAATAATCATCTCCTCCTGATAAAATAAATTCTCCATTAGGTGAAAACTTGATCACTTTACAAGGGTGATAATGCTTAATTACACTTTTAATAAATTGAGAAGAAATAGTACTTTCGCTTTGTGTAAATGTATATAAATCAAATCCATTTTTCCCTGTAGAAACAACCAACTGATTTTCAAAAATATCAAATGAATAAATAGCTCCTTTTGTTTTTATTGTGCCAATTTCTTGAACACCTTTCTTTTTGACTGCCCAAAATTTCACCAAACTATCAGTTCCAGCACTCACCAAAACATTATTCTCCAACATCTTAAGTTCGGTAATAACTCCTTGATGAGCCAACCATTCCTCTGAAATTCCACCCTTCAACTTTCCTTTGACAATATATGAACTATCTTCTGAGCCAATAATTCCTGCTGTAAAAAAATGTTTATTGTCATGATCAACAGACAAAGCCAATAATTCACCTTGTTGTTTGTATTGAGAAATATGAAAGCGTTTTACTAATTCTCCATTTGAAACATTCCACAAAACTACCGATCGATCCTCAGAACAAGATAATGCTTCTGATTCATTCAAATACATTACTTTGTTAATCTTAGCAGAATGTCCTTGAGGAGTTAATATTAATTCCTGTGCTTGGATATAATATGACAGAAATAATAACGAAAAGAGGATACTAATTTTATTCATTATTTTCTGAATTTATGAATGGTTTTGATTGATTTTGATTCCAATAAGAAATCTTCTCTATTGTAATATTGCTTATTAAAATTATAACGTAACGTAATTTCGTGAGTATTGGCACCATACAAAGAGGTTAGTTCTCCCAAAGAACTTTGATAAGTATATCCCACTACATAACGATGAGCAATTTGCATTCCTACAGAAGCATTAATTACTTGCTCACTT
>JAAEPT010000086.1 GCA_024232295.1 Cytophagales bacterium | reverse complement strand
GACCCTCGGAACCACAAACCGATACTCTAACCAACTGAGCTACAACCACCATGTATTAATGTGGCACAAATGTACTGGGTTAATTAATAGTATGCAAATTTTTATACTAAAATTTCTTTATAAATTCTGATTGTTTTTTCTGCTGTTTTCTCTTTCACAAAACCTTCTAGTAGCCATTCATAGGCATTTTGAGTAAGTTCTTTCTGTAATTCAATGCTTTCCAAAACTCGTTTTACTTCCTTTGCCAAAGCATCGCTATCTCTTACGTTTGCCAATAAACCTGTTTTTTCATGTTTTACTGATTCTGGTATTCCTCCTGCATTGGTAGAAACTACTGGAACATGATTAGCAAAGGCATCCAAAATGGTTGTTCCCAAACCTTCTGTCTCTGAAGTCATCAAAAACACATCAATTTCCTGCATCAGCATTGGAATATCATTGCGAAAACCCGTTAATGTAATCACTTTCTCAAGTCCTTTTTCTTGAATATAGTTCTCTATATTTTCTCGCTCCCCTCCTTCTCCAATCACAAAATAATGTACATTTTCTAGTTCTTTGGCAAGTTCAGCTACAGTATCTACAAAAGTGTAATAGTCTTTATGAGGAGCAATGGCAGAAATATTGGCAACAATTCTACAATTCTCTGGCAGATTATATTCCTTGTGCAAAATGCCTTTGTTTTCACTATGCTCAAATCGTTTGATATCAATACCACTATGCACTGTCACACAAACATTTGGATTCTTTAAATCCTTTCGCATAACCTCTTCTATTTTGTGCGAAACACAGACAATACGACTAATGCATGAGTGGTTGAATTTGAAGCGAGACAAAAAATTATCCTTCATAGGAAAGTCTACCCTCCTACTCAATACAAACTTTACATTATTTCCTAATAAATTACTCCATACAGCCATTGCATGAGAATGGCTACTGTGCATATGTACAATATCAATCTGTTGTTCTTTACAAATTTTCTTGATTCGAGAGGCTGTCTTAAAATCCAATTCATTACGAAAACCTAAAGCAAAAAAAGGAATTCCTTTTTTCTCACAATGTTCTTCAAAAGCAGAACCTTTGCGACAAGCCACAAAACATTCTACACCTTGTTTTATTGATTCTTCGATAAGGTAAGCAATTTGTTGCTCCCCTCCTCTCCATGTTCTCTCCGAACTTAGGTGTAATACTTTCATATTTTTCTGGATTTGTGGCAAAGATAGTAAGTTTTTACATTCCTTAATGTTCAATAACACTTATCACAAAGTAATCAGCTTATTAAATTCAATGTAAATATGACAAAACTGATTTATTTAAAATAAATCTTAATAAAATTTGCATGATAAAAAGAAAACAACAATATTTGAATCATTATTTAGATTAAGTAAAAACAAATAATGAAAAAATCTTGGATTTATGCTTCACTGATTGCTTCAGCTTTGGTTTTCACAGCTTGTAGTAATGATGATGAGGAAGGTACAGACCCAGTAGTTGATACTACTACTTCTACACAAAAAACAGAAGTAAAAGAAACTTATGCTAAGATTGTATATGCTTCTTATGAAGATAGTTACAATACTGCTGTAACTCTAAAAGAAAAAATTGATGCTTTTGTAGATAATCCTACACAAGCAACACATGATGCTGCAAAACAAGCTTGGTTAGATGCTCGTGAGCCTTATGGTCAGACAGAAGCTTACCGTTTTGCTGGAGGTCCTATCGATGATGAAAATGGTCCAGAAGGATTATTGAATGCATGGCCATTGGATGAAGTATACATTGATTATATCAATGGTGATTATGATGCTGGGATCATCAATGATACAGAAACTTATCCTACAATTACAGCTGCATTATTGACTTCTTTGAACGAAGCTGGTGGTGAAGCAAACATTAGTGTGGGATACCATGCTATTGAATTCTTATTATGGGGACAAGACAATACTGATCCTTCCGAAAAGAAAGCAGGACAACGTTCATATACTGACTATGTTGTTCCTCAGGTAGTAACAGAATTAAAAAAAGAAGTTGATTTTGTTTCAAGTATCAAAAACCAAGAAAGAAGAGGTCAATACCTGAAGTTATGTACTGAGCAATTGGTTGATAACTTGGAGGAAATGGTAAATGAATGGAAAGAAGGTGGTGCATACCGTACTACATTCTTAGCATTGGATAATGATGCTGCCTTGAAAAACATCCTTACAGGTATTGGTGTTTTGAGCAAATCAGAGCTTGCTGGTGAACGTGTATTTGTTGCTTATGAAAACCAAGACCAAGAAGATGAGCATTCTTGTTTTAGTGACAATACACACCGTGATGTTATTACAAATGCTGTTGGTGTACAGAATGTTTATTTGGGTTCTTATACAAGAGTAGATGGTACTATTGTTTCTGGTACATCTTTAAGTGATTTAGTAGCAGCTGCAAATGCTGACTTAAATACTGAAGTAGTTGATTTATTAGAAGAAAGTGTAGAAGATGTTGAAAATATTCCTGTTCCTTTTGATAATGCTATTAGTGATGCTAGCGAACGCCCTCTTGTATTATCTGCTGTTACGTCTTTACAGAACACAGGGGATAAAATTGCAGAAGCGGCAAAAAGCTTAGGAATCACAATTAATACAGGTTTACCTGACTAAAATACATATTTGATAAAAGTAAAAATCTTGTTTTATTTTTGAATTGATGTCACAATTCATAGCTACAAAAAGCTGACTTTCCTGAGGTCAGCTTTTTCTCTATTTTCAAATTAGCCCTATGAAAAATTTAGTTCTGTGAAAAAAGTACACTTAATTCTCATTTTAACATCTTGCCTTACCCTATTCTCATGTCAAGATGATGAAGATAATAATACAATTGAATCTCCTACATATAACAATGGTGATGAATTACTAGGAGGAAATGGTAGCATTTATGATGAATCTGTCAATGCATTTAGCCAACCAATTCCTGGATTGGAAGGAGAAGATGAGTTACGTTTCTTTGTTGGAAACTCTTTCTTTAATCAAAACTGGGTCACAAGCCCTGCCTCTACCACTGCTCGTGATGGACTAGGAGCTGTATTCAATGCCCGTTCTTGTTCTGCTTGTCATCTTAAAGATGGACGAGGAAGACCTCCTCAAACAATAGGAGAGGTAAATCATGGGCTTTTGCTGCGATTAAGCATTCCAGAACAAGATGTATATGGAAGCCCTCTACCAGACCCTATCTATGGTGACCAACTTCAGGACCAAGCCATATTAGGAGTACAAAAAGAAGGTGAGTTTAGCATTGTTTATGAAAAAATTACTGGTTCTTTTGGTGATGGAGAAGCGTACGAACTACAAAAACCTCTTTATCAATTGAATAACCTTCAATATGGAGACATTCACCCCGAGATAGAAATTTCTCCTCGTGTAGGACAACAAATGATCGGTTTAGGTTTATTAGAAGCAATTTCTGAAGCAGATATACTCAGTCATGCTGATCCTACTGATATTGATAATGATGGTGTCTCTGGTCGCCCAAATTATGTATGGGATATTGTCAATCAGCAACTTTCTTTGGGAAGGTTTGGATGGAAAGCCAATCAGCCTTCTTTGCTACAACAAGTAGCAGGTGCTTTTATTGGAGATATTGGAATAACAAGTCCTCTATTTCCAGAAAATCATAATCCACCCAATGTAGTGACTGCAGCAGATGATGAACTAGACATTACAGGAGACAAATTACGTCAAGTTGTGTTGTATTCAAGTACACTAGCTGTGCCAACACAAAGAAATCCAACAAATGAACAAGTGTTACAAGGAAAGCAATTGTTTAATGAGATAGGTTGTAATAAATGCCATGTGTCTTCTTATACAACAGATATCCATCCTTCTATTTCTCCTTTATCTCATCAAAAAATAAAACCTTTCACAGACCTTCTACTCCATGATATGGGAGAAGATTTGGCTGATAATCGTCCAGATTTCTTGGCAAATGGTCAAGAATGGAGAACACCTCCTTTATGGGGAATTGGGCTATTCCAAACAGTGAACAATCATACATTTTACCTTCATGATGGTAGAGCTAGAAACCTTCAAGAAGCAATCTTATGGCATGGTGGTGAAGGAGAAAATTCAAAAAATAATTTCAAGCAATTAACAAAGGCAGAAAGAGAGCAATTATTAGCCTTTCTAAATTCTTTATAAGAACATGAAAAAAACAATACTCCTTTTCTTAGCCATAGGATTTCTATGGTCATGTAATGATAAAGATGATGATGGAAGTACTACGACTACAGAATTTGATAAAAGTGCTTTGGTCAATATGATTGGTCATGATATTATTGACATTGATTTACAAAACTTAACTTCTGAAACTGCATCTCTTGTTTCGATTGGCAAAACAAAAAATCTAGAGCGTTTAAAAACACAATGGGTAGAAACTCAAAAAGTATGGCAAACAGCTAGAATCTTTAAAGTGAGTGAAATAAAAAATAAGTTCTTACTCTCACCATTCTACCGATATCCTATTGACACTGCAAGAATTGAAAAGTTTATTCTAGAAAATGACACATTCAACCTAGCAAATGAAAGCTCATTGATTAAAGGTTTATCAGCCCTAGAATATCTCATTTATCAAGAAAACGCAATTGATGAAATTCACTGGAAATACATTCAAGCTGTTTGTGAAGATTTAAATAATCAAAGTGAACTCATTAACACAACATGGAAAAGTGATTCAGAATTTTATACAAACCTTAATAACTCCACAGATGGAAGTATTAATCAGTTAGTTAATTCAATGATTGCTTCACTTGAAGAGACTAAGGTAAATAAGTTGAGTAAACCTCTATATGAAAATACCACCACAGAAGCTCCTTATAGTCAACAATCAATAGAACTTATTCAATACAACCTTGAAGGAATTCAAAAACTATATTTAGGAAATGAAACAACAGGTTTTGATGAATATTTAAAATCTCTGAATCAAACTCAATTGGATAGTGATATCAAATCTCAACTTACAACTTGTATAGAATATGCCAATGATATAGATACTTCACTAGAAACAAGTATTGAAAGCCAGAATACTCAAGAGATTATTAAACTTTATGATGCAATCACAGAATTACTAGTTTTAGTAAAGGTAGATATGAGTAGTCAATTGAATATTATTGTAACATTCAATGATGTGGATGGAGATTAATCTTTTTTGTTTCTTTTCGCTAAAGTAATTTGAAATTGCAAAGGAGAAAAATCAATATAATTCTCATTAGAGATTGCAAAAGCATATCCTGCATGAAAGTGCATTTGTAAACCCTCTGCTACTTCCCAATCACGGAAAGCACCATAAAAACCAATAGATTTAAGATTGGCATTAATTCCAATTGATGTATACTGATATGCTTTGAGTTCACAAGTTGTTCGCCATTGAATTTCATTGGTTTGTTGAAAAACATTTAGTTGTATGCTTCCTTCATAATTAGATGAATAGAAAAATTCTTTTTGGGCATAAATTCCATAATAGATTTCATAAGGAATGAGATCATTCAATACTTGTAATTGTGGTTCTGTAGGGTTTCCAAGATAAGCAGAAAACAACCATGAATCCATTTCATATCCCACTGACCAATCCATATTAAATGCTTGGTTACTCCCTCCTACTGTGGTAGGTGTGCTTTGTAAGAAAAGTTGATAAAAACCTAAATTGGCTGAAAGTGCTAGTTTTGATGTTGTACTTAAAGGAATTATTTGACGAAAAGATAATTTACTTGAAGTTTCTGCAATGATATTTCCTCGGTCTTTTACATGAATCTGCAATCCAATTGTTTTATTTTTTGACTTCCCAAATACATAATTTCCCAATAAATAGTATTGTGATACTCCTACTGCATTGCTTGTATAATGAATAGAACTTACTTGTATAGAAGTGGTTTTGGGTAATAAGGCAGAAGAACGAAAAGCAATGGTTTCTCTCACAGGCAATGTATTCTCAGAAAAATCATAAGCCATTTGACTCATTCCCAAAGAATACATCCCCAATAAAAAGAGACACAAAAAATACTTCACTACCTTCATTGTACTTAAATTAGGTGGAAGAACTTAATTATCAAAAAAAGAAACTAATTTTGTTTACCTTCTATTTCTTTTCAAGAACCTAAAAGTGTAATGCTTAAAGACGAAAAAATCATAAATGCTATTAAAGAGGGGCGAAATCAAGAAATTGTGCATTCGCTCTACAAAACAGTATTGCCTGATGTGAAACGCTTTATTCAAAAAAATGGTGGCAATAATGAACAGGCTGAAGATATGTTTCAAGAGGCAATTGTTACACTCATTATGAATGTGAAAGCTGGACGATTTAAGGAAGGAAATAGCATTGCTGCTTATATGAAAGCCATTGTTCGCAATAAATGGTATGATTTATTTAAGGCAAAATTAAAGGAGGAAGAAGCTGTTCAACAGATTTATGAAAATGAGAAAATCAAGGAGCAGAAAATAAGTGAGGAACAAATAAAAACAGTGCAAAAACTTCTTGATTCTTTGGATAAGCAGTGTCAAAAATTATTGCGTTTTTCTGTGTTTGAGGGGCATTCTTATGCACAAGTGGCTGAATTGACACAAATGGCAAGTGAAGCTGTTGTCAAAACAAGTATGTACCGATGTAGAAAAAAATTAAAAACAAAAGCTCAGTCAATTCCGGGCTTGCTTAAACGATTAGAATTTTGAGTGAAGATTTCAATACATATCAACTAATCCAAGATTACTTAAGGGGTTCTTTGAGTAAGGAGCAGGAAGAAGCTGTTTTGCAAAGAGCTAGTCAAGATGCTGAGTTCAATCAATTATTGGAGGAAGAAAAAAGTCTTCATGATCTGATTGAAGGAACTGTGCAAAGTGAGATTGAAACAGAAGTAAAACAGGCTTTTCAAAAAGAAAAGAACAAACAAAATATAAAAAGTTGGATTCCTAACATTGGGGTTTTTATTGTATTTGTAGGGACAGTATATCTTCTTTTCTTCTTGCAAGAAAATATCCAAGAGTATGCAAATCCTCCTTCTACAAAAGAAGAAAAACAACCGTCAGAAGTTCAGTCAAAAGATTCTGTATCTCAACATACAACTACACAAAATAATATTGTTCCGACAGAACCTAAAAAAGAAACTAGGCATTCAAATCCAAATAACACAGAAAACCCAGTTTCTGTACCAAATACTACAAAAGATACATCAAGAAATACGCAAACAATCATTGACTCAACTGACCAAGTTGATGTAAATATTATAAAGCAAAAAGATTCAATTCCAACAACAAACCAAGGAATTCCATCTAATGTAGTAGGATCAATTGTTGAAGATGCTCAAAATCCTTGTGAGAAATTACAGGCAGAGGTTTCGATTGATAAAGAGCTTCCTTGTTTATTTGGAGACAAAGGGATAATCAATGTAGAAGTGGAAGGAGGACAAGAACCTTATGTTTTCCAATTGAATAGTAACATTTCTGAAGAAGGGAATTTTGATGAATTGACAAAGGGAATGTATGTTCTACTAGTAAGAGATGCGAATAATTGTATCATAACAAGCCAAAATATTGAACTAAAAACCAAAAGATGTCAAGAACTTCCTCTTGCTTTTGACCCAAGTTTTGGAGCTTGGACGTATGAAACAGAAGGAGAATTGGTAGAACTAAAAATCTTGTCTCGATTTGGTAAAGTTGTTTTCACACAATCAGAGGAAAATCCTGCATGGGAAGGAACAAATAACAATGGTGAAGAGCTTCCAACAGATGATTATCTTTTCATCATTTCTAAAAATGGGATTGTCATTGATAAAGGAAATGTTACGATAGTACGTCAATAAAGTGATTCACTATTCAATCCTTACAACTAAAGAGAAAATAAAACCACTAACTTTTATGTGTTAGTGGTTTTTATTTCTTTCAATCTACACTTTCTCATAGTTTCCATTTTAGAGAGTAAAGAGCTAAGAAATACATTTTGTAATCGAACTTATTCTAAAGTTTTGTGAAACAATAAACTTTCGACAAATGAGAGAACAAACTATTAAACTTGGTGATTAATGAACACACAAGAACAAAAAACGCCCTATAGAATTGAATTCTATAGGGCGTTTTATTTGTTCATGAAAAAGAAACTTGAATTATTCTTTCAAAAACTTCTTAAAATAAGTCACTCCATTTATTTCACATTTAAGAATGTAAAAACCATTTTCAAGAGATGACACTTCAATAATATTTGAATTATAATTCACATTTTGATTAACCGATTTTCCAGTTCCATCAAAAATAGAAAAAGCTTCAATTTCTTCACTTGTCAAAACTTGTAATTCATCAGATGCTGGATTTGGAAAAATATCAAATTCAATATTTTCTGATACTTCATCAACATTTGTAATGATTTCTACTGGGTCAGAAATGAGTTCAACCTTATCAATATAGGTATAGCCCATATTTTTTCTAATGGTAATGGTATTTGTTCCCTCAGTAAGGAAAACTTTTGCTACCTGTATTTTTTCAAAAGTAGCATTTTGATTGAAGCTCACCTCTCCTACAGCATTTCCATTAACAAGTAAGTCTAATTTCTTATTGCCACTTGGTGTATGATAATATACCCATATTTCATGAATAGAAGCACTCTCAATATTTGCTGTTACTGTTACTTCATGACCATTTGATTTAAAGTTTCCTACATATCCAGATGCTGAATAACCTGAAATTGAGTTTTGCTCAGTAACACCTACCAAAGTACCTTCTTCAGCCTCCAATGAATAAGTATTAGTTATACACAAACTATTTGGCTCTATCCCTGTATTTCCTCCACTACACACACCACAGTTATCATAATCTGCAAAACCATTATCATCTCCATTACAATCTTTACAAGGTGTTGTAGGATTCCAAAACTCCCATGGGTCAAGAGTTGTTAAATGATTGTTTTTGAATGTTGTATACCCTTCATCAATTGCGTTTTTCAAGGTCGAATTTGCATTTTTATAAATGATATTTTCCCAAGTAAAACCTCCAGAGTATCCATTTCCCCATAATGTTTCATAAGCCTCTGTTGGAGTCATATCAACAGAATTATACTCAGATGTTTCGATCCCTTCAATTGGGAATTCTCCTGCAATTACAGGTTTTGAATCTCCACCCCAAATCGATTCCATTTCTTTTAAATCATTAAGAAAAGGAGAAAAAGTTGCTTTGTGATGAATAGGGTAATATTGATATTGAAAATGGTCTAATAATCCATTTGATTCTCCTCCAGCAGCTAATAATTCTGCATCACCATACATTTGTCTAGCACCTGCAACTCCAGATACTGTACAAAGAGCTCCTGGTTGAGCAGTATGAATAGCTGATACAACTTTGTTTACATATCGTTGAAAATGAACTAATCTAGGAGTTCTATCAGCCCAAACACCGAATGGAGTATCTTGAGGGTCAGTCATTCCATAAGCTTCATTTATGATAACATATCCCATCAAAGCTGGGTGATTACCAATTTCAGCAATCATCGGTTTTATTAGATTGTCTATGTATGCTTGTGTTCCTTCATCAGTAGTAAACATTTTATAAAAATTGTCTACTCGATCACCATTTCTAATCCCACCTAAAACGTTATCAATTCCTCCCCAACCATACTGCTGAAAATGTGCTGTAGACAATACAATTTGTACCATTATCTTGTTTTTATAGGCTCTATCCAAACCATCTTTCAATGCTTCCAAACACCCAGATTTAACACCACTTACATTATTTGAAGCGTCCCAAGTAATATCAATTCCTTTTAAGAATGCATTCCATCTCATGGCATTACATCCAGCCAAGACATATGATTGAAGCTCTTCTTCCATTTCTGTTGCATCATAAGTTGAAAGCTGCATTCCTGAAGCCTTGTTATTATCAACCATTCCGGAAACAAAAAACCTGCGTTCTGTCCCATCATTCAGAATGATAGAATCCCCTTGAACCTTTAAAGGGAAATTATTGGAGCATTGGCTGTATGAATTAATAGCAACTAAAAGAGGAAATAATAAGAATAAAATTTTCATAATTGAATATTTCATGATTTGATACTTGGTAAAATACTGATTGATATTTTACCAAGTATTAGTAAGATTAGTGATTAATAATTACAGAGATGGATTGAACAGATGTATCATCATATAGTTTGATTAAGTAAATACCATTTGCTAATTCTTTAGTGTTTACTTGATGATTATTCATTCCATTGATTGTTGAAATTGTTGCTTGATGAATTAATTGACCTTCTACTGAATAAATATCAAGATTCATAATATTATCAGTTGTTGAATTAAATTCAATATTCAAGTTATTATTGGCTGGGTTTGGATAAACTCTTAATTGAATTTCTTGAAAATCTTCAATATTATCCGCATTGGTTACAGTGCAGTCACTTTCTTTCTCAATTTGTACCTCATCATTGCTAGGTGATTGTTCTGCACAAGCAGATGTTCCTGTTACTCTTACTCTGATATTATCCCCTAATTCAAATTCAGTTCTATCCAAAAAGTCAGAGTTATTTGTCTGTTTCACCTCATTAATCCACCAAGTGTAATTAGGATTTTCACCAACATTTGCTGTTCGAGCATGTAAACCTCCATCACAAGTCATTTCATAGAATAACTCCACCTTAGAAGAGGACTTTCCTTTAAATTGATTAAAGTTTAATTGTGGCCATGCTTCTTGACACCAATCAATAAACTCGTCCATGATTTCACAATCCACTCCATGCTCTTGAGCCACAGGAATAAGCCACATTATATTATCAGACCAAATCGGTCTTTCATCTGTTGGAGGTGTTATTTTTTGAGTAATATCTATAACATCACTTTGATTGATAGGTCCTAGATTTTGTCCTTCTCGAACACCATTTCCACTTTCTCTAGGCCAAGAAGAGATTGGATATTTTTCAACAGCCACTAAGAATTCTTTAAATAAAGCATCAAGCACTAATTTTGACATTCCTGGTTGAACTTCATCTAATAAATAAGCCCAAGTTCCTGGTTCATGGTCATAAAACCCATTTCTTGTAAACCTTCCTTGCTTTCCAAAGAATCTCCATGGACCTTGTTGTCTAATTCTAAAACCATAACCATCTCCAACATCAATATTACCTGACCAAGATTTTACCTTATACATTGTTTTGATAGAATGATAATATCTCAATGGCTCATCAACTCCAGAAGAACCAGAAGCTTTCACAATAAATTGTGGCATATAGTTATAATCTACAGGACCATTCCACCAGCCTTGACCTTCACCTCCACCAAGAACATTTTGTAATTCATACCATGTAGTTGATTCATAATGTCCAGTAGCATCACTTTGCCCTTCAAAATGCTCAGTACCTCCATCATCTTGGTTTGCTGTAAAGTGAGGAGGAACTTCAAATACATTATGAGACTTTCCATGTAACCATTGTCTATTATTAGGGAAATCCTCATTTTTCCATAAATCAGGCATTTGGTCTTGTAAACCAAACTCATGCATAATCTCAAAGTTTTTCACAGCCATCAATCGTGCAATGCTTGTGTTTGCAAAAGTTAGTGGTACATTATCATCTAAAGCATTTTGTGCTGTTCCTGTTTTAGTTCTCCAATGCTGCCCACTTGCTTGTCCTTGTTGCATAAAAAATCGTGAGTTTGCATGATAATTCTCATGTTGCTCAATCAATTCATTCTTTTGATTTTGAGTCATACCAGCAATATCAATAGTCTTTCCATCTGCTTTTTTAGGAAGACTTTCTAAGTATTCACGAAACATTTCATACGCCTTTTCAGGGTTTAATCTACTGTTTTGTGGGGTTTTGTATTCTGACCTGTCATCATAAGTCTCTTGATAAAAATTCCCTTTGGTAAAAGCATCTTTTGGGTGAATCATTGGAAGCCAATGTTTCCAATCAGGAAATTGAATTGCTAATGGTAATTCTGTTCTATTAATATCTGGTGTGTGTTGATCAAATAGTTTTTCAACTTCTTCTTTGTTTACTCCATTCGGAAATAAATAAGGAAGCATATCTTTGTCTTCTTCCAAAACAGCATCTAAACCTGCTCCTGCATGCCATTCATCAATTGGTTTTCCTTTTAGTTCAACTCCAGGTTGGTAAGGAGGATTCCATGGTCTTCCAATTCGTTTAATTTTTTCGTCTTTTTGAGAAAGAGAACGGATATAAGAAGCAATTTTTTGCCCTTCTACTTCTGATAAATTATGAAACTTGGCTCTTTCAATAATTGATTCATTAGAATAAGCAAACATCTCCAAATCTCTACCATCTTGTGCATGACAATCAGCACATTTAGCTTTGATAGGGTGATAAGGTTTTAACTCATAAGCATACCAACTTCCTACTGAATCAGGGTGCAAATAATTACTCCATAAATCAGCATTTCGCCATAAATCTTCACCTTCTGCAATTGATTGTGCATCTGTAAAAGGAGCTTTCCACGTGGCAGGGTCATCATCTTCAAAATAAGACTCATCTAATAATTTTTTCCCTTGATTATCTAAAAGGTTTAATCGAATCACTCGGTATCCCATAGAAATACCATCAGACTTATTAAAACGAAAACGAATCACATTTTCACCTTCTTTAAAATCATTAGCAGGAATGCTAAAACGAATCGTGTTATATCCTCCATGTACCATTCCTCCTCTTGCTTTTTCTGGAACTTGCATTTGAACAGATTCATGGTTTAGGTCATACCAAGTACCTGTATTCACACGGACAGACCCTTTGTTTTCATAACTTAAATTATTGACTTGTAGCCACAGACGATTTGTAGCTGTTGCAATTTCATTAGGAAGAGTGATTTTTCTTCTAACAATTGTATCTTCTTTTCCCAATACTTCTACAGGCAATAAAACCTGAGAATAGGCATTTAATCCAAAGGTTAATAGTGAAAGGAATAGGTAAAAATGTTTGTTCATATCTTTTCAATTTTGGTGGAATATCAAAACAAGAAACTCTTTATATAAATAAGCTTCACAAGAAGGTTCTGAAAAAAAAGAAAAGGGTAAACAAAAAAACTTTTTTTATTTACCCTTTTTTCAAGATTAACTAAATCTATGCTCTATTTCAATGATGAAAATATGTTAAACAAACTATCTAACGATTGTAATTCCATACTTATATTCACCATCAACAAGTAGTATATAATAGCCTAAAGGCAAAGAATTTCCATTATTATCTGTTCCGTCCCAATACTCTGGTGTTTCCAATTCTTTGACCAACTCCCCTTTCTCAGAAATCAATTGGGCAGAACCTGTTTCTTTGATAAAAAAAGTATCATAATCTCCATCACCATTTGGTGTAAATGCTGTTGATTTTTCTACCCCAACACTTTTTTCAACATTTATAGTAATTGAATTCACATTAATTGTGACATCAGGCAACAAAGCATTTTTGACCTTACAAGTATACACTCCGATATCTTCAATAGATAAATCATCTATTACTAATTCTCCAGAAGTAGTACTATCAATTAATATATTATTCTTAAACCACAAATAATAATTTGAGCTTACATCATCATCAAAACCTAATGTCCAAGTCCATGAATCATATTCAAGAAAATCAAGTGTTTGTTCTTCTCCTTGAGTACGTTGAAATTGATACTCTTCAAACGCAACAGGAAAATTAGAATACTCTAAGAAGGGTAATAAATCTTCAAAAGTGAACTGGTTATTATTAACAATAACTTTTTCAAGGCTTTCTATATTAGGTACATCAAACATATCTTGATATCCCATATTTCTGATATTCAACTCTTTTAGTGATGAAATTGATTCAAGTCCTTTTACTGGGTGAGTCAAGAAGTTTCCATAAACTCTCAAAATTTCAAGAGAGGTATTATTCTCCACACTTTCTAATTCTGTTAGTTGATTATTACCTAATAACAACTCTTTTATGTTAGGAAGATTTGCTAAACCTGTAATAGAAGTAATTTGATTACTGGTAAGTGTTAATCTAATTAAATCATTGAAAGGCTCTTCAAATTTAACCTCTCCTTGAATTTGATTATCAAGTAAAATAACTGATTGAATCGTATTTTTTAATGTTGGTACCTCAGTTAAGTTTGCATTCGAAATTTTAATATTTTCTAATGAAGAAAGTGCACTAAAATCAGGAGTAGTATTTGGTAAATCTGCATTGACAATGTCTAACTTTCTCAAAGAACTCATTTCTAAAACAGGAGTCCAATCATTAATTGTTACATTATTGAGTGTCAACTCAGACAATTGAGGAAACTCAATAAGCGCCCCTATATTACCAATTGTATAGTCAGTACATGTTAATTTACCTTGATACTTGTGAGTAAGTGCTGTATCAAGTGTAGAATCATCTTTCATTAATGTAGAATAATTGTCATTTAAACACTGTTTTAACCCAGTATCTTCTACAATAACTTGTGCCCAGCTAGCAGACAAAGACAAGAAAAACAATATGTTAATTATGAATTTCATAAGTGTATTATGAGCATTTTCTTTTTTAATTACAATGTTTTTTTAATTAAAAGGTGATTCAAATAAGAATAACTTCTCACACTTTATTGAACAATCAATCTCTCTTTATAGAATCCGTTTTTAGTCTTTATTGTGACTATATAGATTCCAGTAGCTAAATCTACAACATCAACATTAATAGATGATTCATTACTAAAACCTTCCTCTATTTTCACTGATACACCATCTGTTGCCATAATTATTAAAGTATATTTATTCAATACTTTAGGTAATGTAATATTAATGTTTTTGTCTTGAGTTGGATTAGGAAAAATTGTCATTTCCTCTTTCTCATTTGTTTGATTTAAGGTATTTGTAACAACACCATCATATTCTGGATAACTAAAAGGACATGGTACAAACCAACGAACCTTATAAAACCCAGCACCAGTAAATGTTCTAGTTGGTCCACTAAGAGATTTTATCTCAGGAGTTTGAAACTTAGAAATTCCATAAGGATTACCTGTACCAGCACCAGTAGTATAAATTATTTCACCATTTGGTTCTTTTTGAGTCATTGACTTAGGACCTTTATCACCAATCTTTTCATGAGTTTGTGTCTTAATATCAAATACCCACATGTCTTTACCTGTATATAGCAACTTATCTTCACCTGGTACAGGATATAAGTCATGACCATTTGGTTCTATTGTATTCTCTTGAAATATTCCTGAGATATTTGGGTTATGCTTATCAAAATTGTAGTAAAACCCATTTAATAAATTAGACCCTGTTGCCCAAAGTACTTGTCTTTTTGCGTCCCAGACCACACCATGAGCATTTTTGAACTTATACTCATTCACAGGTAGAGAATTATTTGGCATACTTGTATCAAAAAATTTAAGTGCTGGAGTTTTTGGAGCTGCTACCACAATATTTCCATCAGGTAAAAGCTCTGCTGAATGTGCTTCTCCACCTCCAATTCTACCATGCCATATAACACGCTTATCAGCAATACGTACCAAAATCACTCTTTTAGCTATCAATAAAATATGTGTTCCACCCATTACACGCTTCACCTCAGCACCACCTACTTCTGGCACTTCTCCAGGATCCACCCCTGTTAGTTCTTCTGGACTTAAAGACCAAACAACACCATTATTCAAATTCTTTTTACTAGGATCCATGATATAAATCCTATTCTGGTGTTTATCAGCACCAATGATATACCCATCATATTTACTTTGACCAATTGAAATAAGAGATAAAACAAATAACATGATACAAAACCAAGCATTGCGATAAATTTGGATTCTTTCTTTCATAAGTTTGAGATTAATTTTTTAGTAAATGCTTTATTAACTGAGCTCTACTTATCATTTCTCTATTTTATGAAGAGGGTAAACAATTTTTTGAAAAATATTTTTTTGATGATGATACTGACTTATAAAAAGTAGTAAAATGATGAGTCAAACAAAGTATAAAATCACCATCATGAAATAATTTTTCACTTTTTTGTTCACCTGTATTTCTTTTCTCAGAATGGTATAATAGAAACTAATCCATAGAAAAAAAATGAAATCTAAAAACACAAAGCCTTACAAAGAAATCTCAACACTAAATATGTATAGTTGGTACTTCTCTGCCACTCTTGTGATTATTGCAATCAAATTGATTTTCAACATATAGAACAAAATCAATCTTGTTTATTATTGAGGGATTAGATGATGAATTAAAAAATAATTTCACATTTACTACTATCTAATACCGAACGAATGATTCATAGTTGATATATGCCAAAATAGAATCAATTTGAGCTTCTTGAAAACTAGGAAAAGCATTCATTACATTACCTCCATGTTCTTTTACCAGAGCAACAGCAGTAGAATCTCCACTTTCATAAACTTTGGGAGCATTATTTATCCAATGTATGACAAGCTTTACAGTTTGCTTTGAATAACTTTTCACCATATTCATTATTAAAAATTCCCTCTGCATGGGCTTTCATTATTTTAACTTTTGAATGAGGGTTAGGGGGACCAACTACTCTACATCCAAAGGTTTCTTGTTCTTCTTTCACCTCAATAAAAGGCAAAATAATCAAAGAGCTTATTAGCAAAATAAAAGCACAAATTAGTAAGGAAAATATTAGGGTAAATTACTGTCTCATAAGAAGTAAAAAGTTACCAAGAAGCCAACAAAAACCATATATAATTTTTATACTAAATTTGAGTAAGGAAATTAATTTTCAATCAAAAAAATTGCTTTTCTAAAAAATTAGCTTCTACCTTTGTAACTGAAAACACTTTGTTTCACTCTCCAATCGGGTGATGGTTTCTCATAAAGAGAATTAAAAAGGAATTGTGTGAAAATCACAAGCTGACGCGCAACTGTAAGTGACACTTTTGTTTCTTGTCAATCAAAATCCACTGTTTTAATCACTGTTAAAATGGGAAGGAAGATAAGAAACGTCACAAGCCAGGAGACTTACCATATTACCTTACTGAAGAATGCTTTCGCGATTTGAAGCAGGAGTTCAAGATTGTTGAAAATAGTTGGAAAAATATAACGACTGGCAAGATTCTATGTCTTTGCCTCCGTATCAGTTGTTTGTATCTGTTATTTTGTTCATAACAGGGCTGGATAACTATTTTCAAAAACTTATTATTTCTGTGTCTAATTGAGTTTTTGGCAAGAAACGAAGTACTAATGTTTCACTATTTTAAACATTTGTACAAATGCTAACACAAAATTTAGGCTACCCACGTATTGGTTCTTTTAGAGAATTAAAAAAGGCCAATGAAAAGTACTGGAAAAATGCAATCTCACAAAAAGAATTGCAAAAAACTGCACAAGAACTACGTCTTAGAAATTGGACTGTTCAGAAACAAGCAGGTATTGACTTAGTTCCTTCAAATGATTTCTCTTTCTATGACCAAGTATTGGATATGTCCTTGGTTCTTGGGGCAATCCCCAGTCGCTATCTGCAAGTCACCAAACAAAATTCAAGTAATACTGAGTTGGATTTATATTTTGCCATGGCAAGAGGATACCAACAAGATGGTTTGGATTTGACAGCAATGGAAATGACTAAATGGTTTGATACAAACTATCATTACATTGTTCCTGAGTTTACCAAAAACCAAGAATTCAAATTATTTTCAAAAAAGCCCATCACTGAATTTATTGAAGCAAAAGAAAAAGGCTTTCAGACAAAACCTGTCTTATTAGGATTAGTTTCTTATTTACTATTGGGTAAGGAAAAAGAAAATGGTTTTCACCGCTTAGACTTAGTAGAAAATTTATTGCCTGTTTACAAAGAGTTAATTGCTGAATTAGTAGGACAAGGTGCTACTTATATTCAATTAGATGAGCCTTGTTTGGTTTTAGATTTAGATGAAAAGGCTAAGGAAGTATATGCTTTAGTTTACAAGTCATTAAAGCGTCATTTTCCACACATCAAATTTGTTTTAGCTACTTATTTTGGTGAGTTAGGAGATAATGAAAACCTTGCTTTAAGCTTACCTGTAGATGTTTTACACCTTGATTTGGTAAGAGGACACCAACAATTGGATAGGATTTTGGCAAAAGTCCCAGAGGATTTAACACTTTCATTAGGAGTTGTAGATGGTCGTAATATTTGGAAAAATGATTATCAACATTCTTTACAAATTATTGAAAAGGCAGAAAAAGCATTGGGAAGTTCTCGTGTTTGGATAGCTCCTTCTTGTTCTTTGTTGCATGTTCCTTATGATTTGGAAGTGGAAACAAATGAACAAGCATTGCCTAAAGAGGTGAAAAATTGGTTGGCATTTGCTAAACAAAAATTATCAGAAGTAACTGACCTTTTATACTTATCAAACTCTTCTGATTATATAGATGTTCAAAACAATTTGGCGAATAATATTGATGCAAATGAAGAAAGAAGAACATCTACATTGATTCACAACCAAGAAGTTAAACAAAGAGTTGGAGCAATTACTGATGCTGATGCTCAACGTTATAGCAATTTTACAGTTCGTCAAGAAAAACAAAAGTCAGCTCTCAATTTACCATTATTCCCAAGTACAACCATTGGTTCTTTTCCACAAACAAAAGAAGTGCGTCAATTACGTGCAAAGTTTAAGAAAGGAGAAGTAAGTCAAGCAGTGTATGAAAAACAAATTCAACATTGGATTAAAGAGTCTGTTGATTGGCAAGAAGAAGTTGGTTTAGATGTTTTGGTTCATGGAGAGTTTGAGCGTAATGATATGGTTGAATACTTTGGTGAATTGTTAGAGGGTTATGCTTTTTCTCAATATGGGTGGGTACAAAGTTATGGTTCTCGTGCAGTAAAGCCTCCTATTATTTTTGGTGATGTTTCTCGTAAAAATCCAATGACTGTAGAATGGACAAAGTTTGCACAATCAAAGACAAATAAGTTGATGAAAGGAATGCTAACAGGTCCTATCACTATTTTGCAATGGTCTTTTGTGCGTAATGATCAACCACGAAATGTAACTGCTAATCAGATTGCTTTGGCAATTCGTGATGAGGTAGTAGATTTAGAAAAGGCAGGAATTAAAGTGATTCAAATTGATGAACCAGCTATTCGTGAAGGGTTGCCATTGCGTCAAAATGAGTGGAAAAATTATTTTGATTGGGCAGTAAAAGCCTTTAGAATTAGTGCTTCTGGAGTAGAAGATGAAACACAGATTCATACTCACATGTGTTATTCTGAGTTCAATGATATGATTGAAGCCATTGCAGATATGGACGCAGATGTAATCACAATTGAAACTTCTCGTTCTCAGATGGAATTATTAGATGCTTTTGTAGAGTTCAATTATCCAAATGAAATTGGACCAGGTGTTTATGATATTCACTCGCCAAGAGTTCCAACAGCAATGGAGATTTATGATTTATTACAAAAAGCGTT
>JAAEPT010000085.1 GCA_024232295.1 Cytophagales bacterium | reverse complement strand
TAATTCTACATTTTCTCAATCAATATATACTTCACACCATCATGCTCATTTATTTCAATATCAAGCACAGCTTTTATTATCATTATTTGGATCATATGCTATATCTTGAAATTCTTTATTATATTTAATATTCCATTTATTCGTAGACATAGATTTATTTGCATATAAGAAATGAGACCATCACCATTTAGGGAATATTCATCAAAAGCTTAATTCATCTCTTCAATCCTGCATATATTGTAACAATAAACTTGTAGCATCATGTGCTTCCATAAACTTCTTCTCCAACCCCATCAAATCCACAAACATCACACTATTATTCCCTACATACGCGTATAAGTTCACATCATCCAACTGGCCAATTGGATCTCTACTTATAAATCTTCATAAGTCCGTATCGTAGTATCTGGCTCTCAAGAAGTATAAGTTAATTTCTGAATCATACTCTCTTACTGTGTAGAGTCTTGTGTTATCGTATAATTCTCAATTGTATGCTGCAATGTTTATTACATCTCAACTCCCTGTTTTCACATATGTTTTCCCGAATACGTCATAATTGTATTCAATAACAGTATCTCCATTATTATCACTGAGTCAAACAATACTTCCGAGATGATTTTTATGGAAATAGTATCTGTTTGTTACAATAGTTGAACCACTTACTGATAATTCATCACATCTTGTGGTGATAGGATTCCAAGAATAGATGTTAAATTCTGACTTGTAAGGGATTACTCTTGTTTCACAGAATGATAGTTCTTGTTTTTCATCATGTGATAAATCTATTTCTTCAGTATCATAAGCGATTAAGTTATCTGTTCCGATTCAATTGATATATACTTTTTTTAATGTCCTTGTTCCATCAAACTTTGATTCTTCAAGAATATTTTTATTTGAATATGTATATGTAACAGTTTTATTTTCTGTTTTTTTCTGAATCCTTCTCCCAAAAATATCATAACGAAATTCTACTCATTCTCCTTCTCCTTGAAGAGAGACTAGGTGAGGTATTACTTTTAGAAGTCTATTTTTGTAATCATATTCAAAGCTATATTTTCCATTATCCGTAATATTCCCGTTGTTATCATATAGATAAGTTATATTTGTAGCTCATGATGAAGTAGTATATTGATTAAGAATATTGCTTGTATATTCTATGGTAGCTACTCCTTCTCCTCCCAAAGGAGAAGGTTGGGATGAGGTTACCCTATTCCCTCCATCATCATAGTTAAAGTTTTCTAGAAGAGTTCATGATGCAGTGTCATTTACTCAAATAACTCTGTAAATATCATCATAGTTATAATCTTTGTTCGAGTCTGTAAGAATATTACTTACTTTATCATAATCATAACTATATGTTTGGATATTATTATCAAGAGTTTTCATTCTCAATAGTTCATCATATGTTTTTGAAATGGTTGTTCCATTTGCATATGTTATGGTATCATTGAGTACTCCAGTAAAACTGTACGTTGCCACTGTTTCTCATGAGAATGATACTGTTGTATTTCTATTTAACGCATCATAACTATATTCTGTTTCTCTCAAATCAGGATGAATAATCTTTGTAAGATTATTATTCACGTCATATTCGTAACTAATAGTAGTTACTCCCTCTCCTCCCAAAAGAGAGGGTTGGGGTGAGGTTTCAGAAACGAGCCTTCCGAGATTATCATATTCAAAATCATTTTCGTTTAACTCACTATCAATAGACGAAATAAGTCTTCCTAAATCATCGTAGATATATGATTCTGACGTTACTCAGATTACTCATGTTCCAGTTGTAATAGTTCTTTCTGTAAGGAAATTAAATGAATCATAAGTGTTCGCTGTAACTGTTCCATTTGGATCAGTTTGTGATACTATATTTCCATTTTTATCATAGCTATACACTAACTCTTGTAAATCAGGATAGATGACTTTTGTATTTCTATTTGTATTATCAAATTCATAAACCGTTTCATTTCCATTTGCATCTATCACTTTTGTTAGATTTGATCTATCATCATAAACGTAAGATTTTGTTACTATAGAACCTGAAAGGTATTGTATTTCTAATACCATATTTCCTCTGTAATCAAGAGCATAATCAATTGTATTATTTTCTTCATCAGTAGAAGAAATAATTTGATTTAATTCATTATATACAAATGTTTTTGTATCTCAGAAATTATTTGTTTCTGAAATTTTTCTTGCATCATTATCGTATGATATAGAAGTTGTGACTACTCATGTTCCAGTATTTGGAATAATTGATTGAGAAACTACTAAATCTCTATTATCAAAACTATTTCTTACTTGATTTCCTAAAACATCAACAGTTTCAGTTTCTCTTCCATGTGAATCATATGATTTTGTTGTACTGTTTCCTTTTGCATCAATTATCTTAATAACTTGACCATTTTTATCATACTCAAATTTTTGTTCTATTAATCCTGTTTCTAAAACTGGATCTGTATATTTGATTTCATGTATTACATTTCCAAGACCATCGTAGAAATAGTCAGTCTTTGTAAGAATAATATCAAGACTGTCATAGACTTCTTTTGAGCGAATAGTTCCATCTTTATTATATTCAAACAGTACATACGTTTCTTTTGGATTTATTTCTTTTATGAGTCTGTCATAAAGATCATATTCATAAGTAATGACACTTCCATTTGGATCTGTTTTTATAATCAAATTATTATTATCATCATATAGATATCTTGTAACAATATCTTGTGTATTATCGAGTCCATTGACTAATATTCTTTCTTCTGTCAGTTTACCAAATTCATTATAACTATATGTTATTTTTGCTTCTGATCCTACTTGTTTTTCTATCAGTTGTTCATTTGCATCATATACAAAGTTTGTAATTAGCTGAGTTCAACTGGCCGTATCTTGTGTTGTTTGAATAACATTATCTAAAAGATCGTAGATAAAATACGTATTTACTTCTCATCAACCTGTCAGATATAGTGTTTGTTTTGTCTTATTATTATTTTTGTCGTATTCATAAGATGTAACAATTCATTCTGCTGTTGTTCACGTTCCTATTAGATTAAAGTCATTTAAAACAAAAGTTTTTGTGAATCATTCTCCATCAGTTGATGAGATAATATTTCCGTAATCATTATAGAGAAAACTCCCTGTATAACTTTCAGATCATGATCCGTTCACTATTTGAATTACTTGTCCTGATCCATAGTTAAAATCAGTAATATTTCATTCTCAGTCTGTAACAGTATCTATAAGTCAATCTATTTCATAGCTATAATTACTTGAAATATCATACGTAGATCAACTGTGCGTTTGTACTCCTGATACTGTTTTATCAGTAATATTTCCGTTTCCATCAATCGTATTTGTTTCAACTACACCGTTTGGATGAGTAGTAGTAAGTACTTGATTGAGAGAATTATATGTATAACTGGTTACTAAATCATCTATAGAGTCAGTAAGACTGACATCTGCTTTAAATCTTTTTTCTAATATATTTCATTTTGTATCATAGCTATATGTATACCCATTTCCTCTTGGTCTTGTTTCTTTTGAAATCATTCCATTTGTATCATATTCATAAGAATATGGAACTGATTTTGTTTTATCTCAATTGTAATATACTGTTGAAGTATTATTATGATTTACATCATAGTTATACTCTGTCACATATCCAAGTTTGTTGGTTACAGTATTTTGTGTAATAATATTCCCTGATCAAACATAACTATATTGAATTGTTCCATCCCCAAATACTTGAGATGTTACTCTTGCTTCAGTATCATAAGCATTTTCAACATATGTTTGTCCTTTGGAATCTATGAGTTTTACAAGATTATTCTCAGTATCATATGTAAAATCTATTGTTTTAATAGCATCAACTCAGTTATTAATCGTTACTGTAGAGAGATCATAAATAGATCCACTCGCAGAACTTTCGTCATAATAATGAAACTCAACCTTTCTCCCATTAAAATCTGTAACTTCCTGAATTCTATTATGAGTGTAGTATGTATAATCTATATTTCTTCATAATGTATCTGTTACTTGTCTGATCAAATTATTTGTATATGAAAAGCTTAAATTATTTCCATATCTATCTTCTATTTTTTCTATTTTTTTATTTGTCGAATTAAACGTTTGAATATCTCAATCATCATAAACAATAGAATATACTCAAGAATTATTTTCAAGTGTAGCTCTTAAACCAGAGTTATAATCAAAATCTGTTCCATTCTTAATAAATCTAAATATTCCAAGTTTCCCATTATAAAATACTATATTCCCATTTGTTTCTTCTTCGAGATACATATTGTAGTTATGATCCCAATTCATTCCAACTGGTCCATTATAGTCTGTTTGATTTCTATAACTCAACTTTAATTCATACGGAATCTTCACTCATGGAATACTCATCAAAGTATTATTATAGGTCATTTCTCACTTACTCAAAGTCACAGGATCCCCTGCATTATGTTCATCTGCCACCTGAACCGACTTCACAGCAGTGGCTTTATACACTTCCGTATTTGACTGCTTTGTATGACTCGAATTATCCGTTGTATCATACGTTGCCAAAGGATTTGATATTACTTCATTATTAGTATCATTATTTGAATTTAATGAAGTATTGTTGTTTGATGTTCATGAAATTCAAAGGATTTTTTCTTGTCATTCTTGATAGAGGGAGTTTATTTCTGATTTGGATAGGACTTTGTTGTATATTTTTAATAGTCATATTTTTCACTTAAAAAAATCACCTCCCCCATATTGTCAAATTTGGTCTGATTTTCATAATCAAATTGCATTTCATACACTTAAGTTGTTAATTTTCAGCACTCAATCAACATATAAAGACATTCAAAATTCTTTATCTCTTACTAAAGTAATAAAAACATATTTATTTCTGTGAATTGGAAAATCTATATAATTATTTGTAGTACCATCCCAAAATGCCCACTCTAAATATCAATTAGTTCTGTACCTTAACCTAGTATCACTACTTCATTGAAATCAAATTAAAGTAGCCTTATCATTATTAATAGGATCAATATCAGAAAAAAATGAAACTGAAAAATTTTCATTCGTATTAATTGTTTTTCATAAATCAACGTAACTATCATTCCCATTAAAAACTCATACTTTACTCCCTCAATCCGTATTATCCCAAGTAACATTCGAAGCTACCCCATGATTCCCATTTCCAGAACTATCTAATGCATCTCCATTTAAATCCCAAGAACCGATGAGTCAATTTGAATCATTTAATCATAGATATTCTTGTCCTTCTTGAAAAGATGTATCGACTTCCTCTATTGTAGATAATCTATTATAAATTTTTGTTT
>JAAEPT010000084.1 GCA_024232295.1 Cytophagales bacterium | reverse complement strand
GTTAAACATCTTTTAGCTGCTTCAATATATAATAATGCATCCATTAATTCTTCTTGTACATCTACTAGAAAACGATTAAGATCTTTTTTCTGACCTTCGATTTCATCCATCATTGTAGCTCCATATTTCTTTTGACCTATTAAACTACGTTGGTCCATCTTCCTTAATACTGCTTGTACTATCTTGTCTTCTGTTTTAATTCTCATCTTTTACAAATGTTCCGTTAATCATTTTTCCTTTACGGTTTTTTATTTCATTATATGCAGAGGCTACACAGGTTTCAAATTTCAAACCCTTTAAATGTGCTAAGTTTGTTAATACAACCGCCATGTCACCTATTGCATCAATTACTTCTTCTTGATTATTTTCTAATAATGCTTTAGCTAATTCTCCAGCTTCTTCTTGGAGTTTAACATATTGTGTATGAGCATTACCATTATCATATATTCCTCTTATTTCTGCCCAAGATCTAATATCATCAAACACACTTTGATTAGAGTTGTTAATCACAGTTGTTGGTTCTTCAAATAATTCTGGACTATCAAACCATTTAGCAAATGCTTTATTGTATACATAACATCTGTTATCATTATACATAGACGTCTGTACGTGGTTCATTATCCATTGAATTGATTTTGAATTAAGAACAAAAAGACCGTGACTTGTTTCCCACTGAAAATCCATATTATCCATTAAGTTGCCTTTAAGTTTACTTACTGGGTATGGGAATGTAGTAGTTTGTTCTGTTACGTTTATTTTCATACTTTTGGTTTCTTTCTTTAAGTTTTTATATCATTCTCTGTCTACTTTGTAGCCATATTCTTTTTGAAGTTGTAGTTGCAGTTCTG
>JAAEPT010000083.1 GCA_024232295.1 Cytophagales bacterium | reverse complement strand
GTTTCATAACTGTGTAACTGACTGATTTACAGCAAAACAATCTTACTTTTAGTTAGATATTTATAGTACTAATCAAAGTGGATGTTAACTAACTGAAATACAGATGCTTATTTGTGTTTTGTCAACAAAACCTTAAATGACTTCGTTATTAAACCATATACTTCTCCAAAGGAAAGCATTATTATACTTACAGCTAAAAGAGCAATAGCCACAAATACATGCATAGCAAGGGGACCATTGGGACTATATTGAATGATTTCAATATTATTGCTATGAAATTTTACTTTGGTCATTTTACCAATATAACTCTCTTTCATTTTAAGAATCAGTTAATAGTTTGTCAAACTCCTTTTTACTTGTTAATACCTCATATCCTGAACGACCAAATGGAATCCAAGCAAACAATGCGATGAAAAATAGAGCATTTACATCAAATTCATTTTGAACAAGCATTAGGGTGGCTTTTCCCAAAACATAAAAAACAAATACAGAAGCCAATCCTATATCTCTAATCGCTACTTGTTTTCTTTTGTACCATGAATTTCTGTGTAAATCACTCAAAAAGCCATAAATTTTTTCTTCTTCTATTTTTTGTTCATTTAAGTAATCAACAATAGAATCTAATGACTTTCCTTTAAGATACCTTTTTTGTGCAATATCAAAATGTTCCATAATAATTTTCTCCTACTTTTTGTATACAGAAAACAATGTAGTTTAAAGTCCTTGTTTATGCAACATTCTTTTTATTCTAATTTATTTCTCCCTCAAAAACGAAAAATTCGTACCTTCATAATTAGTATAGTTTATATCCATAAAACCAAAATTAAAATGGCTCATAAAACAATCTTTTTGCTTAGACATGGTCAAACTGACTATAATAAAAGCGGTATTGTACAAGGTGGAAGAATTGACTCTTCTATCAATGAAATAGGGCAAGAACAGGCAAAGGCTTTTTATGAAAAATACAAACATACTGGCTTTGATAAGGTTTATACTTCTGGATTACAAAGAACTTGGCAATCTGTACATCAATTTATCGAGGACGGAATTCCTCATGAGAAACTAGAAGGTTTAAATGAGATTAGTTGGGGTAAATATGATGGTACCAAGCTTTTCGAAAATAAACACTATTGGGATGTAGTTGCTGAGTGGCAAAAAGGAAATACAGATGTAACTACTGATGTCGAATTGGGAGAAAGTCCAGATGATGTGGTTTTGCGTCAAGAAGAAGCGATGAAGCATATCATGTCAAAAGATACTGAAGAAACAATTTTGGTGTGTATGCATGGAAGAGCAATGCGTATTTTATTGTGTCATCTTTTAGGAGAATCAATAGGTAATATGGAAGAATATGGACATCATAATTTGGGTTTCTACTTGCTAAGTCATGATGGAGAAAATTTTAAAATTGAACAAAATAATGTAATCTCTCATTTAGAAGAGGTTGGCTTAGCTGATAAATAAATTCCTTTTTCAAATTTGAAAAATGCAATTATATAAACTATTTTTGATAAATTATTGACGAAAGAATATAACTAACATAAAGATATGGCTGAAATTGTTACAATGCCTAAGTTGAGCGATACTATGACAGAAGGTGTTATCGCTGTTTGGCACAAAAAAGTTGGAGATGCAGTAGAAGAAGGTGAGTTGATGGCAGAAATTGAGTCTGATAAGGCGACAATGGAGTATGAATCTTATCATGAAGGTACTGTATTATACTTAGGTGCTGCAGAAGGTGAGAGCATTGCTGTTGATGGTGTTTTAGCGATTGTTGGAGAAGCTGGAGAAGATTACAAAAGCCTTTTGGAAGGCGGTAGTACTCCAACAGCAGAAACTGCTCCTGTAGCAGAAGAGTCTGCACCAGCAGAGGCAATTGATGTATCTAATATTGACGCAGAGATTGTGACAATGCCTAAGTTGAGTGATACAATGACTGAAGGTGTTATCGCAGTATGGCATAAGAAAGTTGGTGATTCTGTAGAGGAAGGTGAATTAATGGCAGAGATCGAATCTGATAAGGCGACTATGGAATATGAGTCTTTCAGTGAAGGTACTGTATTATATTTAGGTGCTGCAGAAGGAGAAGGTATTGAGGTTGATGGTGTCTTAGCAATTGTTGGTGCTGCTGATGCTGATTGGGAGACATTATTAAAGTCTGCTAGTCAAACAGCTGCTCCTACTCAAGCTGAGGAAGCTCCTAGTGCTACTCCAGAAGCTACAGCTGCTTCAGCAGTACAAGAAGAGGCTGTTGAAGAAGTTGTAGAAACTTCTAATGGAAGAGTGAAAGCTTCGCCTTTGGCAAAAGCTTTAGCAAAAGATAAAGGATATGACTTATCAAAAATAAAAGGAACAGGACCTAACGGACGTGTTATCAAGTCTGATGTTGAGTCTTATACTCCAGCTGCTGCTCCAGTAGCAACAAGCTCTGCTCCAGCAGAAGCAAAAGCTGAGGTAAAAGAGGTTGTGTTACCTAGCATTGTTGCAGAAGAAAAGTATACTGATCAGCCAGTTTCTCAAATGAGAAAGGTAATTGGTAAGCGTTTAGCAGATAGTAAATTTACAGCTCCTCACTTCTATGTTACAATGGAGATTAATATGGACAATGCAATGACTGCTCGTAAGAGTATGAATGCAATTGCTCCTGTTAAGCTTTCATTCAATGATATGGTAATCAAAGCGACTGCTGTAGCATTAAGATCTCATCCTGCGATCAATTCTGCGTGGTTGGGAGATTCAATCAGAGTAAATGAGCATGTAAATGTAGGTGTTGCTGTTGCAATTCCTGATGGATTGGTTGTACCAGTAGTTAAGTTTGCTGATAACAAATCATTGTCTCACATTTCTCAAGAAGTGAAACAATTAGTAGGTAAGGCAAAAGGAAAAGGATTATCTGGTGATGAAATGAGTGGTTCTACATTCACAATTTCTAACTTAGGAATGTTTGGTGTAGAAGAGTTCACTGGAATTATCAATACTCCAAATGCTGCAATCTTAGCAGTAGGAGGTATCAAACAAACTCCTGTTGTAAAAGATGGTCAAATCGTACCAGGTAATGTCATGAAAGTTACATTGTCTAGTGATCATAGAGTAGTAGATGGAGCAGATGCAGCAGCATTCTTAGCAACATTGAAAAACTTATTAGAAGATCCTGTTAGAATCTTAATCTAATAGAACATAATATAATTAAAGAAGAGCTTTTCATTAGAGAAGCTCTTTTTTTGTACCAAAAAATATTTTTTATCATGACAAAAATAAGATCAACTACAGTACTAGCTGTTATTCATAATGGCGAAGTAGCAATTGGAGCAGATGGACAGGCTACATTAGGGCATACTGTTGCAAAAAGCAATGTAAAGAAAATTAGAAAGCTATTGGGGGGTAAAATTGTGACAGGATTTGCTGGTTCTACTGCTGATGCTTTTACATTATTAGAGCGTTTTGAAGATAAGCTAAATGCTTTCAATGGAAATATGAGACGTGCTGCTATTGAGTTGGCAAAAGATTGGAGAACAGATCGTTACCTTAGAAAATTGGAAGCAATGCTAATTACTTGTAATAGTGAAGAAGCTTTGATTGTTTCGGGTACAGGTGATGTGATTGAACCAGATAATGGGGTGGCAACAATTGGTTCTGGTAGTATGTATGCTCAATCTGCTGCAATGGCATTGAAAAAACATGCTCCACATCTTACAGCAGAAGAAATGGTAAGAGAAGGATTAAATATTGCTGCTGACATTTGTATCTACACAAACCATAATTTGGTTATTGAAAAGGTAGAGAAGTAATATCATGGTAGAGATTTATCATAATACACGTTGTCGAAAAAGTCGCGAAACTTTGGCTTTGTTGGAAGAAAAAGAAACAGAGATTCAAGTGATTGAGTATTTGAAAACTCCTCCTTCCAAAGAAGAGTTACAAGCTGTTTTGTCAAAATTAGGAATTCCAGCTTTTAAATTGATTCGCAAGACGGAGGCGATTTATAAAGAAGAATACAAAGGCAAATATTTGTCTGAGGGGGAATGGGTAGAAGCAATGCTTACTCATCCTAAATTGATTGAAAGACCAATTGTGATTAAAGGAGATAGAGCTGTCATTGGTAGACCTCCTGAAAATATAGAAGACTTGTTTTAATGAAGAAAAGTGGGCAAATTGTCCACTTTCTTTTTGAGCTTATGAAAAAGACAATATTTCTACTTTTTTTATTGAGTTGTTACAATTTATTATTTGCCCAAAAACATTTGTTGCTCCCTTCTCCAAAGTGGGTGGCTTTTGTGAATGCAACCATTCATCAAGATACTAGTCAAGTATTAGAAAATGCCACTTTTTTGATAAGAGGAGATGAGATTGTAGCAATTGGTAAGGAGGTAAAGATTCCAGAGAATACACAAATTATTGACATAAAAGGAAGACATATTTATCCTTCTTTTATTGATATTTATACAAGTTTTGGGATTACTCTTCCTGAAAAACAACACCATCAAGGGTTACAATATGATGTGAGTCATCAAAAAGCATTAGCAACAAATGATGCCTTGCACCCAGAACGAAATGCTTATGATTTCTTTTCTTATGATCATAAGCAAGCAAAAGAATTACAACAACAAGGTTTTGGATTAGTAGTAAGTCATGTGAAGGATGGTGTGGCAAGAGGAACTTCTTCTTGTATTGCGCTAGTTGATAAGCCGAAACAATTAGTGCTGAGTGAAGCTACCAATGATTATTCATTTTCAAAAGGACATTCACATCAAGAATATCCACGTTCTTTAATGGGTATGATTTCTTTATTGAGACAATCCTATTATGATGCACAATGGTATGAAGAGAATGAAGGAAAAATTCCTGAGAATCTAGCATGGAGAGCATGGAATGAGCAACAACAATTACCACAAATCTTTGAGGCAAATGATAAGTTAAATGTTTTGAGGGCTGATGAAGTTGCTCAAGAATTTAACAAAGAATACATTGTCAAAGGAGGAGGTAATGAATATCAGATTGCAGATGAATTACAAAAGAGGAAAATCACATTGATTGAACCTGTTAATTTTTCATTGCCCATTGATGTGTCTGATGTTTATGAAGCCGATTGGGTGAGTTTGAAAGTTATGAAGGAATGGGAGTGGGCTCCTAAAAACTTAGCAATCTTATCTGATAAAGATATTCCTTTTGTATTAACAACTACTGGTTTAGAGAAGAAAACTCAGTTTTTGCCAAATCTTCAAAAAGCAATTTCGGCAGGGGTTTCTGAAAATGTATTGTTAGATGCTTTGACCCAAAAGCCTGCAAACTTATTAGGTTTGTCTGAAAAGTTAGGTACTTTGGAAAAAGGAAAGAAAGCCAGTTTTATCATTAGTGAAGGTTCTCCTTTTCAGAAAGGGAATGTGATTTATGAAAATTGGGTGTTAGGAGAAAGAAACAAACTATTAGAACTGAATTCATTTGACATTCGTGGAGAATATGACTTTTATGTAGAAGAAGAGAAGTATTCATTAAGTATTACAGGAGCTCTTGAGAAACCAAAGTTTAGATTCTTTCATGATTCAACTACTTTAAAATCAGTTGTTTCGTATCAGAAACCATGGTTGAATGGAGTGACAAATCTAATATTTGACTCAACGAGAATTCGATTTTCAATTTTATTTGATGAGAAGTCCAGAATATCAAAAGGAAAATTGATCAAGTCAAATGGTGAAAAACTATCAATAATACTTGAAAACAAGCAAGTATTTGAAGAAAAGAAAGAAAAGCCTGTTGTGGCAAAATGGAAAACAATTTCTGAAATGACTTATCCATTTCAAGCCTATGGATATACTAAATTACCTGTTCAAGAAAAAGTATTGATCAAAAATCCAACAGTTTGGACAAATGGAGAAAAAGGCATTTTAAAGAATACAGATGTTCTATTATTGAATGGAAGGGTTGAAGAGATAGGACAAAACCTAACTATTAAAGGAGCTAAAGTTATTGATGGAACAGGAAAACATTTAACTACTGGAATCATAGATGAGCATTCTCATATTGCTATTTATGGAGGAGTAAATGAGGCTACTGACGCTGTAACTGCCCAAGTAAGAATAGGTGATGTGATTAATCATGAAGATATTAATATTTATCGTCAATTGGGTGGTGGTGTGACTGCAATTCAACAATTACATGGTTCTGCCAATCCAATTGGAGGTCAATCTTCATTAATTAAATTAAGATGGGGAAGTTTGCCTAATGAATTGAAAATTCAAGATGTGGATGGTTTTATTAAGTTTGCTCTAGGGGAAAATGTAAAACAGTCTAATTGGGGAAGTAAGTATACAGTGCGTTATCCTCAAACTCGTATGGGGGTTGAGCAAGTTTATGAATTAGTGTTTTTAGAGGCGAAAGAATATGAGACTCAATGGAAAACTTATAATTCCCTTTCCAAAAAGGAGAAGAAGAAAGTAATTAAGCCTCGTAAAGATTTACAGTTAGAAGCTGTTTTAGAGATTATAAACAAAAAGCGTTTTATCACTTGTCACTCTTATGTTCAGTCTGAAATCTTAATGTTAATGGAAGTTGCTGAAAGACATGGTTTCCGAGTAAATACATTTACACATGTTTTGGAAGGATATAAGGTTGCAGAACAACTAAAGAAACATGGTGCTTATGCTTCTACGTTTGCCGATTGGTGGGCATACAAGTTTGAAGTAAATGATGCCATTCCATACAATGGTGCAATGTTAACAAAAGCAGGTGTTGTGACAGCAATTAATTCAGATTTTCCAGAACCAGGACGAAGATTGAATATTGAAGCTGCGAAATTAGTGAAGTATGGAGGTTTATCCGAAGAAGAAGCATGGAAAACAGTCACTTTAAATCCCGCTATAATGCTTCATCTTGATAATAGAATGGGTAAAATCGAAATAGGTATGGATGCAGATGTTGTTCTATGGTCAGATAATCCTCTTTCTATTTATGCACAAGTTGAGCAGGCGTATATTGAAGGAGTTTGTCTTTATGATATAGAAGAAGAAAAGAAAATGCAAAAACGTATTCAAGAAGAACGAAATGCTTTGATTCAGAAAATGATTCTTGAAAAGTCAAAAGGACTACCAACGTTAAAACCAACCTTGAAAAAAGAAATATATTATCATTGTGAAGATCTTCATTAGTTTAGTTTTTATAATTGGGCATTTGTGTGTGTTCGCACAAACAGCTTTGGTAGGTGGAAATGTTCATGTAGGAGATGGGGAAACTTATCTCGAAAATGGAGTTCTAGTTTTTGACAAGGATAGAATTGTATTTGTAGGTACAAAAGAAGTTTATGAATCTGTATATACAAATGCTAATCATACTCAGATTGATGTAAAAGGGAAAGAAATTTATCCTGCTTTGATTGCTCCAAATACAACATTGGGACTTGTAGAAGTAGAGTCTGTTCGTGCCTCTCGTGATTATCAAGAAGTAGGTGCTGTTAATCCAAATGCTGAAGCAATCACAGCTTATAATGTAGATTCTAAGATAATTCCTACTACTTATGCAAATGGTATTTTGTATGCACAAATTACTCCTCAAGGGTATTTGTTGAGTGGAATGTCTTCAGTGGTTCGTCTCTATGCAGCTACCAAGAGAGAGGCTGTTCTTCAAAAAAGTGATGGACTACATCTTTTTTGGCCTCAAAGGTATTGGCAATACAATTGGTTTTCTAGAACAGGTACGATTGCTCCTAATAAAAGCAGAAGTACGCATTTAGAACTATTGAAAAGTTTGTTCGAGAAAGCAAGTACAAATGCTGATTCACAAGATCATCTTGATTTACAAATAAAGGCAATTCGAGAAGTTGTTGCTTCTAATAAACGACTATATGTTCATGTAGATGATGCTAAAGAGATTATGGAAGCAGTTCTATTTTTTGAAAAGTATCAAATCAATAATATTGTAATTGTAGGGGGTAGAGATGCTTGGAAGTTGACTGACTTTTTGAAAGAAAGGAAAATTTCAGTGATTTTGTCTCGTGTTCACGATTTGCCTACAAGAGTTGATGAATCTGCTAGTCTTCTCTATAAGCAGCCTTACTTTTTGGAGAAGGATAGTATTTTGTTTGGGCTAAACTATATGGGAGAGATGGAAGCAATGGGGCAAAGAAATTTAGCTTTTACAGCAGGGACAGCTGCTGCTTATGGACTGACAAAAGAACAAGCATTAAAGAGTATTAGTTTGTCTACTGCTCAAATTTTGGGAGTAGATAAAGAAATTGGAAGTCTAGAGGTTGGAAAATTAGCTAGTGTGTTGGTTGTAGAAGGAGATTTATTGGATATGAGAACTTCTATTGTGATTAAAGCTTTTCTAGAGGGTAAGGAAATTTCCTTGGAAACCCATCATACACAACTATATAATAAGCATAAAAAAAAAGGAGACTAAATAATAGTCTCCTTTTTACTTTGACAAAGCGATTGTTGAATTTACTCAACAATTAGTTTTTCTAAGTAAGCTTCTCCATTTACAATTACTTGAACGAAATAGATTCCTTGACTTAAGTCCGAAACTTCTAAGTTTGTAGAAGAAGTAGTTCCTTCAAACACATTTGCAACCTCATTTCCAATAGCATTAAATACTGTTACTTGTACTTCTGAGTTGTCAGCAATGTTTAAGTCAATTGTACTTGTTCCTTGACTTGGATTCGGATAAATATTTACTGTTTCTGCTTCTACACTCTCTACAACATTATCAATTACACAAGCTTCTGAGTCTGCTGCATTTACTTTGAAAGCAACCTTTTCTGGTTGAGTGATTGCTCCTACAGAGCTATATGTTTTTACTGTAACTTCGATTTCATCATCATAGGCTTCAGTAGGTGTTCCAATAAGTGTAAGGCACGTGTGTGCTACATCATTTTGATTTGTTATTACTACCTTACAGTTGGTTGTCGCACAAACATAATCAACTCCTGCTGGAAGGTTATTTACACTTACTACTTCAAAAGAATCCACAGCAATATCAGGAAACCCAGGAAGCTTTACATTTGCAGGAATTACAATTTGTAGTGTTTGTTCTACAGGCGTATTTACACATACACTTGTGAAGGTCTTAGGGTATACACCAGCAGTTGTTAGTGTCTCATCTGGAACACATTGTGCATTAGCCGTATAAGCTCCTAGTCCAGCAATAAGCCCTAGAGTATAAAGTACTTTTTTTAACATAATATTTATTGTCTTGTGATACTTAAAAGTATTAAATATATAAATAATAATCAACAGAAGCTAATTTTCTATAATTTAAAATACTGTCAATATTTTTGTCATTGTCTAATTTTTTGTCAAAAAAAAGTCTGATTTTTTGGAAGGTGTAGAGTTGGTAATTTTTTTTAATTTAAAATATTTCTAAATTAAAATTATTGGAAGGATTAAGTACTTGTAAAGTATTGATTTACTGTGTTTTTATGCCCTTATGAGCTCATTTGATAAAAGTCATCATCATCTGACATTTGATAAAATCGCTGTTCATGTTAGATTTGTAGAAGGACAAAGCGACTATATACCAATAAAATGAACAAAAAAAGACGTATGAAATCGATTGGAAGGTTCTCTTACGCCCTGTTCTTTGCACTCTTTCTGGGGGTGTTTAGTGCAAGTGCGCAAGAAATACCGAGTGATGAAGCTGCGATAAAAGCAGGAGAGGCACTATTCAAGGCTAATTGTAAGGCCTGTCACGCCATGGACAAAAAACTAGTTGGTCCAGCCTTGGCGGGAGTAACTGAGCGTAGAGAGACTGCTTGGTTGCTTAAGTGGATTAACAACGCACCAGCTTTGTATGAATCTGGTGATGAAATTGCTGTTCAGTTGGTGAATGATCATGGAGGAAACTTGATGAGTGCATTCCCTACATTGAAAGAAGAGCAAATTTTAACTTTCTTAGCTTATGCTAAAGCATGGAAGCCTATTGATGAGGGATCTACTAATAATGATCCTAAGGTTGCTGCTCAGCCACAAGATAATAGCTTGTTGGTGATTGTGTTGTCAATCACACTGGTTATCCTTGTCTTGATGATCATTGTTTTGGTCTTGTTGTCTGCAACATTGACGAAGCAATTAAAAAATCGTGGAGATTTAGATGAGGCTGAGGAAGAGTATGTTAGTCAAAGACACAATGTGATCAAAGCATTGACACATCCAGGTTTTATTGGGTTGGTGTCAGTTATTGCTGTTTTGGTTGGTCTTGTGTTAGGTATTGAGAAAGGATTGTATAGAATTGGTGTTCAACAAGGATATGCTCCTAATCAGCCAATCGCATTCTCGCATAAAATCCACGCAGGAGAGAATAAAGTAGATTGTAATTACTGTCATACAGGGGTTAGAAAATCTAAGCACGCAAATATTCCTTCTCCAAATATCTGTATGAACTGTCACAATCAGATCAAAACAGAATCAAAAGAAATTCAGAAAATTTACAAAGCAATCGAGACAGGTGAGCCTATCAAATGGGTAAGGGTACATAACTTACCAGATTTAGCTTATTTCAATCACTCTCAACACGTTAAAGTTGGAGGAATTGAGTGTCAAACTTGTCACGGTCCTATTGAAGAAATGGAGGTTGTTCGTCAGTACTCTGAATTGACTATGGGATGGTGTATTGATTGTCACAGAAAGACTGCTGTAAATGCAGAGGGTAATGATTATTACGAGAACCTATTGAAAGTACATAATGAGAGAGGAACGAAAGAAGCTATGACTGTTGAGGATATTGGTGGTACAGAGTGTTCTAAATGTCATTATTAATTTTAGTTTTTTCATTCAAGAAGAGTTATGAAAGAAAATAAAAAATATTGGAAGGGACTTGAGGAGTTGAATAACGAGCCAGGTTTTCTTGAGCGTGCAAATAGCGAGTTTCCTGAGTACTTGCCAATGAGCGAGACTCGTGAGGCTTCTGATGCTGAAGATACAGGTAGAAGGGATTTCTTAAAATTAATGGGGTTTAGTGTTGCTGCTGTTTCTTTGGCAGCTTGTCAAGCTCCTGTTAAGCATGTTGTTCCTTATGTAAATAAGCCTGAGGATGTTGATCCAGGTGTAGCAAACCATTATGCTACTACTTATTCTTTGAATGGTAGTTATGCAAGTTTGTTGGTGAAGACAAGAGAAGGTCGTCCTATTTTAGTAGAAGGAAATAAATTATCACCAATTTCTCAAGGAGGTGTTAATTCTGAGATTTCTGCTTCTATTTTATCATTATATGATAATTTCCGTCTGCAAGGTTTTACAGAGGGAGGAAAGGCTGTTTCTCAAGAAACTGCTGATCAAAAGATTTTAGCGAAATTACAAGTAATTAAAGCACAAGGAGGTCAAATCAGAATTGTTTCTCAAACAGTGATGAGTCCTTCTACAAAAGCAGCGATTGCTGAGTTTGTTAAAGAATATCCTACAGCGAAGCATGTTGTTTATGATGCATCTTCTTCTTATGGTATTCAAAAGGCAAATGGAGGGTTGTTCCCTGATTATGATTTCTCAAATGCTGATACAATTGTAAGTATTGGAGCAGATTTCTTAGAGAACTGGGGTTCTTCAATTGAGTATAACAAACAATATTCAAAAACAAGAAAATTAAGACAAGGTAAGGACAAGAAAAACACAATGTCTCGTCACTACCAGTTTGAGTCTAATCTTTCTTTAACAGGTTCTAATGCAGATATCCGTAAGCCTATCAAGCCTTCTGAAGAAGGAAGATATGCTTTGGCTTTGTATAATGCGGTTGCTTCGTTGTTAGGTCAGTCAAGTGCTGCTGATGTACAAGTTGCACATGTTGAAACTGTAAATAAAGCTGCAAAAGACTTAGTTGCTTCTAAGGGTAAGTCTTTAGTAGTAGCTGGTTCAAATGATGAAGCAGTTCAAGTAATTGTAAAGGAATTAAATAATTTATTAGGAGCTCAAGGTTCTACAGTCAAAGGAAGTACTTACCTAAAACAAGGTAATGATGCTCAGATGAAAAGATTTGTAGAGGAGTTGAATGGTGGTCAATTGAGTGCTGTCTTCTTCTATAACGCGAACCCTGTGTATGATTATCCAACAGATATCAAAGATGCTATTGGGAAATTAGATTTATCAGTTTCATTCAATTTAACAGCTGATGAAACAGGTAAATTAACTCAGTTTGCTTGTCCTGATAATCATTATTTAGAATCTTGGGGTGATGCTGAGCCTAAGCCAGGTTCTTATAGCTTACAACAACCAACGATTACACCGATTTTTAAAACTCGTAGTGCTCAAGAAAGCTTATTGAAGTGGACTGGATCTGCAACTACAGATTATTATGCTTTTGTAAAGCAATATTGGGAGGCAAATGTATTTCCTAAATCAGGTTCTTTAGTATTTGGTACTTTCTGGAATACAATACTACATGATGGGTTCTATGAAGTTTCAGGTGTAGCTCCTGTAGAGCCAGTTGATGAAGAGGTTGTAGAAACTCCAGTGGTTCCTGTAGCTGATGCTGCTGTAGGAGAAGAAGATACTGATGTAGAGGCAGACGAGGAGGTAGTAGTAGCTACTCCTGTGGCAGGTTTGGGTGATGCGGTTAATGCTGTGTTGTCTAAAAAAGGAGGAGAATATGAGTTGTTATTAGTTCCTTCTTATGCTTTGAATACAGGTGCTCAAGCAAATAACCCTTGGTTACAAGAGTTGCCAGATCCGATTTCTAAAGTATGTTGGGATAACTATATATCAGTTTCTCAAGCTGATGCTGCGAAATTAGGAGTTGTTCACGATTCATCTACATTAACGACAAATTTAGCAACAGTAACTTACAATGGGGTAACATTGAAGTTACCAGTACTTGTTCAGCCAGGTCAAGCGAGTGGTGCTGCCACAATTGCTTTAGGATATGGGCGTACTGATGCTGGTAGATTAGGAAAAACAGTACATCACAAGAATCCAATGGGGCAGGCTGCTATTGGAGTAGATGTTTTCCCATTGATAGATGCATCTAAGGATACGTTGTCTTACAGTGTGAGTGGTGTAGTTATCAAAGCAACAGGAGAGAAATATCAGTTAGCTCAAACACAGACAAGTCAAACTGTTGTAGGAAGAGATAATGAAAGTGGTTTAGGTATTATCCAAGAAGGTGCATTAGCTGATTATGCCAATGACAATAAAAGAGGAGATATTGTTTGGAGACCAAAATTACACTCTTCTGAAGGTGTTGTTGATGCTAAAGAGTTAGATTTGTGGGTAGATGCTCCAAAAGGAGAAGAACCAATTACACATAAATATAATAATCATCATTGGGGGTTAGTAGTAGACATGAATGCTTGTACAGGTTGTAGTGCTTGTGTGATTTCTTGTCATGCTGAAAATAACGTACCTGTAGTAGGTAAAAAAGAAGTAATCAATAGAAGAGATATGCACTGGTTGCGTATCGATCGATATTACAGTACTGCTGCTACACGTGAAAAAGAAGGTTTCAATGCAATGGAGATTCCAGAGGAAAACCCAGAAGTTGTATTCCAACCAATGATGTGTCAACACTGTAATCATGCACCTTGTGAAACTGTATGTCCTGTTGCAGCAACAACACACAGTTCAGAAGGATTAAATCAGATGACTTACAACCGTTGTATTGGTACAAGATATTGTGCAAATAACTGTCCATTCAAGGTTAGACGTTTCAACTGGTTTAACTATGCTGATAATGGTGATCCAGAATTCAGAGAAATCAGAGCAGTAAATACATCAATGAATGATGATTTGGGTAAAATGGTATTGAATCCAGATGTTACTGTTCGTGCTCGTGGTGTAATGGAGAAATGTTCTATGTGTGTTCAAAGAATCCAAGCAGGTAAATTAGAGGCAAAAATGGAAGGTCGTAAAGTGAAAGACGGAGATGTTGATGTAGCTTGTGCTTCTGTTTGTTCATCTGATGCCTTATTGTTTGGGGATATGAATGATAAGAATAGTGCAATCTCTAAAGCATTGAATGAAGATAATGCAGATAGAGCTTATCATGTATTAGAGGAATTAAATGTTAAGCCTAATGTTTCTTATTTGGCGAAAATCAGAAATAAATAACCTAAAATAAATTATGGCTGTTACTTCACATATTAGACCACCACTTATTACGGGTGGTAAACAAATAAAAGATGTTACTCATGACATCGCTAGGCATGTAGAGGCGAAACCTAATCCAATGTGGTTAGCTGGTATGGGACTAGCATTAGGTGCTCTAGGAATTGGAGGATTTACTGTTTATCGTTTGTTGTTCTTCGGTATTGGAGAATGGGGATTGAACAAAACAGTAGGTTGGGCTTGGGATATTACCAACTTCGTATGGTGGGTAGGTATTGGTCACGCTGGTACTTTGATTTCTGCTGTATTATTGTTATTCCGTCAGAAATGGAGAATGGCAATTAACCGTGCAGCAGAGGCAATGACAATCTTTGCAGTACTTTGTGCACTAATGTTCCCTTTCTTACACCAAGGTCGTCCTTGGGTAGGTATGTATTGGTCTTTACCTTTTCCTAACACATTTGGTGAGCTTTGGGTAAACTTTAACTCTCCATTATTATGGGATGTGTTCGCAATTACGACTTACTTCTTAGTAGGTTTGATTTTCTGGTTCATTGGATTAATTCCTGATTTTGCAACAATTCGTGATCGTGCTGTTGCAGAGAATCGTCCAATTGCCAAAATAGCTTATGGAGCTTTGAGTATGGGATGGACTGGTGGTGCTAGAGACTGGATGCGTTATGAAGCAGTTTCTTTGGTATTAGCAGGTTTAGCAACTCCGTTGGTACTTTCTGTACACACAATTGTATCATTTGACTTTGCAACATCTGTTATTCCAGGATGGCATACAACGATTTTCCCTCCTTATTTCGTAGCAGGAGCGATTTTCTCTGGATTTGCTATGGTATTGACATTGATGTTAATCACTCGTCACTTATTTGAATTAAAAGACTATATCACAATCAATCACATCGAAACGATGAACAAAGTAATCACAACTACTGGTTCGATTGTAGGTATTGCTTATATTACTGAGTTCTTTATTGCTTGGTATTCTGGAGTAGAATATGAACAATACTGTTTCTTGAACAGAATGACAGGACCTTTTGCTTGGGCATACTGGTCTATGATGACTTGTAATGTATTATCTCCACAGTTCTTCTGGTTCAAATCAATCAGAACAAATGTTTACGCTACTTTTGTATTATCAATTATCGTAAATATTGGTATGTGGTTCGAGCGTTTTGTAATTATCGTAACATCATTACACAGAGATTACTTACCATCTTCTTGGGCAATGTTCTCTCCAACATATGTTGATATCGGTATTTACTTATTTACATTTGGATTGTTCTTTACATTATTCTTGGCATTTGCTAAATTCTTCCCAGTGATTAACATGGCGGAAGTTAAGAGTATTGTGAAATGTTCATCTGGTACTCATGAAACTGAAAAATAATATGGATTTAGGTAAAAAATATATTGTTGGTGTCTTTGACGATGATGGAGTATTGTTGAAAGGCGTTAAACAAGTAAGATCTAAGGGAGTGAACATAGAGGAGGTATATACTCCTTTCCCTGTTCACCATTTGGAAGATGCTTTAGGGTATAAACGTTCTCGTTTACCAATTGTATCTTTCTTATTTGGTATCACAGGAACTACATTGGCTTTGATTTTACAAATTTCAATGATGGTTGTTGATTGGCCAATGATTATCGGTGGTAAGCCTTTTTTCGCTTATCCTGATTTTGTGCCTGTAGCATTTGAGCTTTCAGTATTATTAGCTGCTTATGGTATGGTGGGAACATTCTTCGTGAGAAGTGATCTAAAACCTCATGCTAAGCCAAGAATCTTCGATTTGAGAAGTACTGATGATGTTCATATTATGGCAATTGACTTAGCAGCAAATTCACTTTCTGAAGAAGAGATTTCTGTAATCTTAAAAGAGAGTGGTGCTGTAGAAGTAAATAATAAAGAGTTTGAAGACTAATAAACTGTATAGGAAAATGTTTGCTAAAAATAAATACAAAACATTATTAGGAGCAGCTCTTATCGGTTTGTTGTTAACTTCTTGTTATGATCCAACTCAAAAGGCTGAAGAGCCTACAGAAGGGTGGGTTAACAATAACACCAATATTGAGTATGCCCCTCAGATGTATCACTCTGAGGCTTATGATCCAATGAGTCAGATCTTGGATACAACTGCTGGACTCCTTTATTTCAAAGGTGAAATTCATGATACAACTGGAGTAGGAGAGTTCTATAACTCTAATAGATACAATCCTAATCGTATGAACATGCGTGTTCCTGCTGCTAACACAATAAAGCGTGGTAACATGCCTTATTCAATTGAGAAAGAAGATTGGGCTACAGCTCAAAAGAATCTTCCACCTCAAGGTTTTTTTGCTTCTATGCCTGTTTTAAACGAAGATGGTAGTTCTACTACTACATTGACAAAAGAGGAATTGAAAGAAGCAAAAGCTTTGTACTTACGTTTTTGTGCTCACTGTCATGGTGAAAAAGGAAATGGGGAAAGTGCATTGAATGAAAAGGGTATTGGTGCTCCTGCGTATGGACCTCATGCTTATAAGCCAATAGGTCACTTATTTCATGTTATCACTTATGGTAAAGGAAGAATGGGTGCTCATGCTTCTCAGTTGAGTCAAGAAGAGCGTTGGAAGATTGCTGCTTATGTTCAACAACTTCAAGAGAAATTAAAATAGGAGTCTTATAAATATAAAGTTATGTCTGAAGAAAAATTTGTAATAACTGGCTCCGCTAAGAAAAAAGTAATCACAACATTGATTGTAGGTGTTGTATTATTTGTAATTGGTATTATTGGGGTTAGTACAAAAGCGTTTACGCCAGAAGGTGGAGGACATCATGCTAGCGTAGCTGTACAGAATAATTTAGTAGCAGATCATCACGAAGGTCATGGTGAGCATGCTGCTGAAACACATACTGATGCTCATGCATCAGAAGGACATGGACATGCTGAAGCTCACGCATCAGAAGGACATGGAGATGCTCATGCATCAGAAGGGCATGGAGATGCTCATGGAGATCACCACGGTCATGCTTATTCTTGGACGAAACGTTTGTTTTCTAATTTATGGATTAACAACGTATTCTTTACAGGTTTAGCAATTGTATGTGTTTTCTTTTTAGCACTACAATATTTGACTTGGTCTGGTTGGTCAGCATTATTATCAAGAGTAATGATTGCTTTTGGTCAATACTTACCAATTGCTGGTATTTTAATGTTGATTACTTACTTTGTTGCTGGTCATGATTTGTTCCATTGGTTAGATTCGGATTTATTTGATCCTAATAGTCCAAAGTATGATAAAATCATTGCTGGAAAAGAAATGTATTTGAATCCTATTTTCTTCATTGCAAGAATGATTGGGTACTTCACATTATGGACATTATTGTTCATCTTGATTAGAAAGCAAATGAAGTTAGAAGATGAAAATGGAGGTACTTTACACCACTACAAAATCGTTGATTTTTCGGGTGCATTTATCGTGATTTTCGGTATTTCTTCTTCAATGTGTGCTTGGGACTGGATAATGTCAATTGACACTCACTGGTTCTCTACAATGTTCGGATGGTATGTATTTGCAAGCTGGTTTGTTTCTGGTCTTTCTGCAATTACATTAGCAACAATCTACTTGAAAAAGGCGGGTTACTTGAAAGATGTAAATGAAAATCATTTACATGATATGGGTAAATTCATGTTTGCTTTTAGTATTTTCTGGACTTATATCTGGTTCTCTCAATTTATCTTGATTTGGTATGCAAACATTCCAGAGGAATCTATCTACTTTATTGAAAGATTCTTTAATAATGATAATGTTTATACACCAATTGTGATAATGAACTTAGTAATAAACTTCTTGTTCCCATTCTTGTTCTTAATGACTAGAGACGCTAAGCGTCAAATGACTTTGTTACAAGTTGCTGCATTCGGAATTTTAATTGGTCACTGGTTTGATTTCTACTTGATGATTATGCCAGGTACTATTGGAAAACACGGAGGTTTTGATTTAGGAATATTTACTTTAGAAGCTGGTTTAATTTTAATTTATGCTTCAATCTTCATTGGTGCAGTAATGTACGGATTGACAAAATTAAACTTAGTAGCTGAAAACCATCCATATTTGGAGGAAAGTAAACATCATCATACTTAGAAATATCCAAGCGTATTAAAAAATGAATATTTTAGTAATAGTAGGAGTACTAGTGTTAGTAATACTAGTACTCATTTTCAGAGTTCAGAGTCTTGTAGCGATTCTTAGAGGATCAGACAAGAGGGTTGATGGTTTGTCTAACCGAATAAATGGTGGAATGTTTTTAATATTCCTATTTGGAGGGTTGGGATTATTCTTCTGGTATACTTTCTCTAAGAGCCATGTATATAACTTACCAGAAGCTGCTTCTATTCATGGAAAAGAAACAGATATGTTGTTTGCAATTACTATGGCAGTAATCGTTGCTGTTTTTGTGATTGTTAACTTCTTGATTTTATTCTTTGCATACAAATATCAATACAAAAAAGACCGTGAGGTTAAATTCTATCCAGATAACCATCTTTTGGAAACTGTATGGACAATTATCCCTGCGATTGTATTGGCTGCTTTAGTATTTGGAGGATGGAGATCTTGGACAGAAATCACTGCAGATGCAAAAGAATCTGATAAGCCAGTTGTATTTGAGATTGTTGGTCAACAATTTTTGTGGGCATCAAGATATCCAGGTATGGATGGTGAATTAGGTAAACATGATTTCCGTTCAATTGATTCAAAAAATTCATTTGGTATTGATCTAAATGACGAAAAAGGTTATGATGATTTTATGCCATTGAACATCCATGTTCCTGTAGGGAAAGAAGTATTAATGAGAATCCGTGCGAAGGATGTAATCCATAGTGTGTTTATTCCTCATTTACGTGTAAAGATGGATGCTGTACCAGGTATGCCTACTCAGTTCCGTTTTACACCAACTAAAACTACAGATGAAATGAGATCTTTGTTAAACGATCCAGAATTTACTTATGAGATTGCTTGTACAGAGATTTGTGGTAGAGGTCACTTTGGTATGAAACATACTTTAGTTGTCGATACTCCAGAAGAATATGCTAAATGGTATGCTGAGCAATCGAAAGATGCTTCTTTTGCTTCTTTGAATGAGAAGTACTTAGTGGAGAAAGTTCCTGCTGAGAAGAAAGATGCATTGAATGCTGTATTAGCAAAAATTAAAGGTGAAGAAGTAGTTGCTGAACCAGTAGTAGAAACTCCTGTTGTTGATTCTTTAACAACGGACTCAACTATCGTAGAGGTTGCTTCTGATTCAACAGTTTCAGACTCTTCTCCTGAATTAGCTCATTAAAATTAAGTTAAACTAAAAAACGATTTAAAAATGTCTGCAGTAGCACATGAACATGATCATCACCATGAGGAATCGTTCGTAACTAAATATTTATTTAGTTTAGATCATAAAATGATTGCCAAGCAGTTTTTAATAACTGGTTTGATTTGGGCATTCTTTGGTGGAGGTCTTTCAATTTTATTCCGTATTCAATTAGGTTTTCCTAACGCAGATTTATCTTGGTTAGAGCCTTTATTAGGAAATTGGATCCAAGAAGATGGAAAAATGGATCCTAACTTCTATTTAGCTGCCGTAACAATGCATGGTACTATCATGGTATTCTTTGTATTGACAGCTGGTTTGAGTGGTACATTCTCAAACTTATTAATTCCCTTGCAAATCGGTGCAAGAGACATGGCCTCTGGTTTAATGAATATGTTATCGTACTGGTTCTTTTTTGCTTCTGGTGTGTTAATGATGATTTCTTTATTCCTAGAGACAGGTCCTGCATCAGGTGGTTGGGTAGCATATCCACCATTGAGTGCATTGACTGATTTGGGTGAAGCAGCTCCAGGACAAGGAGCAGGTATGACATTGTGGTTAACAGCAATGGCTCTATTTATTGTTTCTTCATTATTAGGTTCTGTAAACTACGTTGCTACAGTAATCAATATGAGAACAAAGGGTTTAACATTTGATAGATTACCTTTGACTATTTGGGCTTTCTTCGTGACTGCCATCATTGGTTTATTATCTTTCCCTGTATTATTTGCAGCTGCTTTATTATTGATCTTTGATCGTAACTTTGGAACAAGTTTTTACTTGTCTGATATCTATGTAAATGGAGAGGCTTTATCTCATGTAGGTGGTTCTCCAATTTTATATCAACATTTATTCTGGTTCTTAGGTCACCCTGAGGTATATATTGTATTGATTCCAGCATTAGGTATCACTTCTGAAATTATTGCAACAAATTCTAGAAAGCCTATTTTTGGTTATAAAGCAATGATTGCTTCTATCTTAGGTATTGCATTCTTATCATTTATTGTATGGGGTCACCATATGTTCTCATCAGGTATGAATCCATTTTTAGGTTCTGTATTTATGTTCCTAACATTGATTATTGCAATTCCTTCAGCAGTAAAAGCATTTAATTATATCACAACATTGTGGAAAGGTAATATCATCTTTACACCTGCCATGTTATTCTCAATTGGTCTTGTATCATTGTTTGTGTCAGGTGGTGTAACAGGTATTGCATTGGGTAACTCAGCATTAGATATTCAGTTACATGATACCTACTTTGTAGTAGCTCACTTCCACTTAGTAATGGGTGCTGCTTCTTTCTTTGGAATGGTTGCAGGTATTTATCACTGGTTTCCTAAGATGTTTGGTAGAATGATGGATGACCGTTTAGGTTATGTTCACTTCTGGTTAACATTTATTGGTGTATATATGGTGTTTATGCCTATGCACTACATTGGTATTCAAGGATTCCCAAGAAGATATTATTCTTATAGTGCTTATGATACATGGTCTGATTATGTAAATCCAGAAACATTTAACATTAGCATGTTTATTTCGATTGCAGCATTTATAACGTTCTCAGCACAAGCAATTTTTGTGTTCAACTTTATTTATTCTGCATTGAAAGGTAAGAGAGCAACTCAAAACCCTTGGAATTCTAATACACTAGAGTGGACTACTCCTGTAGAAGGAATCCATGGAAACTGGCCAGGAGAAATTCCTGAAGTTCATAGATGGCCTTACGATTATAGTAAGCCAGGAGCAAAAGAAGATTTTATTCCTCAAACTGTTCCTTTCTCTGAAACGCCAGAGTCTAACTTAGAAGGTGAAGCTTAAATAGTATAAAGCAATAGTTGATATGTATAAGAGATTCGGAATATATACAATTGTTGCAATATACTTCTTAATATTAGTAGGAGGTATTGTGCGAAGTACAGGAGCTGGTATGGGTTGTCCAGATTGGCCTCGATGTTTTGACGAATGGGTACCACCTACAGATGAGTCTCAGTTACCTGCAAATTACGCAGAAAAATTAACTGAGCAGAGAAAGAAAAAGAATGAACGATTCGAAAAGTTAATGACTTCATTAGGTTTTGAATCGGTCATTCATTCTTCTTCTCATAATATATATGAAAATATCTATTTTAATGTCACTAAAGCATGGATTGAATATGTCAATCGTGTGATAGGAGTTATTATAGGTCTTTTTATCTTTATTACGTTCTTATTATCATTTTCTTACCTTAAAGAAAGCAAGCGAATATTCTTTTTAAGTCTACTTGCTTTTGTTTTGGTGGTTGTTCAAGCATTCTTGGGAGCAGTTGTAGTTTCTTCTAATTTGTTACCAGGTCTGATTTCAGTACATATGTTGCTGGCTTTGATAATTGTTGGCATTTTGATATATACAGTATATTTAGCAAATGCAGTACAAAAGCCATTAGTACCAATTGTAGTGAAACGTAAACTAAATCTATTGATTTTAATATCAATGGTGTGTATGCTTGCACAATTGTTATTAGGTGTTGATGTTCGTGAAGGCATTGATGTAATAGCAAAGGAAATGAACTATGTTGGTCGTCATACTTGGATAGAAAAGCTTGATGTTTCTTTTTTGATACACCGTTCTTTTTCATTATTCATCTTAGCTACTCATTTGTTGTTAGCTTATTGGGTAAAGAAAAATAGAGAACATTTTAGTTCGAGTTTCTCTTATTATGCAATTGTTGTTATGATTGTGTTGGAAATTCTTTCAGGAGCGGGAATGGCATATTTTGCAATACCTAAGTTTTTACAACCACTACATCTACTTTTAGCAAATTTGATTATTGGTTTACAGTTTTACGTTCTTTTAGAATTGAATGTGAGAATTAAGAATTATCGTGTAACTTTGTCTTAGGTAGAAAAATGTTGGTTGGGAATTTGGAAAAAGAAGAATATCGCGAAAAAACTTATATGGTTAAGGTGAAATCATACATCCAATTGCTAAAAATGAGGCTGTCATTATTGGTAGCTTTTTCAGCAGCAATTTCATATTTGTTTAAGTCAAATTTAGAAACAATTGCATGGGTAGATTTTATACTTTTTACAATTGCTGGCTTTCTAGTGACAGGTTCTGCAAATATCATTAATCAAGTAATTGAAAGAAAACTTGATCTTATGATGAACAGAACAAAGGAAAGACCTCTTCCTTCTGGTAATTTATCTGTTGTGGAAGCAGTAATCTTTTCTGTCTTACTAGGTATTATTGGTTTGATGATTCATTACTATGCAATTAATTGGGTAACAGCCTTATGGTCTTTTATTTCTCTTATATTGTATGGTTTTGTATATACGCCCTTGAAAAGAGTAGGGTCAATAGCTGTATTTGTTGGTGCTTTTCCTGGAGCTTTACCACTTCTTATTGGTTGGTTAGCTGTGACAGGGGAACCAAATTTACTAGCTCCCATTAATTATGGAGGGTTAGTATTGTTTACTGTACAGTTTATGTGGCAATTTCCTCATTTTTGGGCAATAGCATGGGTAGGAGATGAGGATTATCAAAAAGCAGGATTTGGACTGTTACCGATTCATTCGGAAGCAACAAGAAGTAATGCATTGATTATCGCCATCTATACATTCTTCCTTATTTTGGTGAGTGCATTACCATATTATGTGAAGATGGTGAGTCTTACTTCAACAATTGTAGCAGTAGTTACTGGTATTTTGTTTTTTGGTCAAACAATTTATTTGATTAAAGAACAAACAAGAAAAGCTGCTTTGATGGTTATGTTTGGTTCATTTATATATATCCCAGTTGTGTTTATAGGCTACTTAGTAGGAAAAATTTAAATTATAAATAAATGAACGCAGTAGGAGATAAAAAAGAAGGACAATTAGTCCACCCACAGAAACTGATAGTTTGGTTATTGATTGCAAGTATTGTAATGGTATTTGCAGGATTAACAAGTGCACATGTGGTTCGTAAGGCTGAAGGAAACTGGTTGGAATTTGAAATGCCAAGCGTTTTTTTAGTAAGTACAATTCTAATTATCCTAAGTAGTGTAACAGGTCATTTGGCATTGATGAAAGCAAATGCAGAAGACTTTGTGAAATCAACATGGTTGGTTATTGTTACATTCCTACTTGGAATAGGATTTTTGGTTACTCAATTAGAAGCCTGGGAAGTATTAAAAGCTGATAACGTTTACTTTGGAGGAGAACTTAGCAATCCTGCAGGTTCTTTCTTATATGTGTTCTCTGGTTTACATGGAGCTCATATTGTAATGGGATTAGGCTTTTTGTTATATGTGTTGAAAGCTGTCCTTTCTAAGAAATTAGAAATTCAGAGAAGAAAAGATATTACCGAAATGGGAATAACATTTTGGCATTTTCTTGATGGATTATGGTTATGTTTATATATATTCTTGATTTACAATCATGAGATAAAAATTGATTATGGCGACAGGAGCAATTGAAAATGAAAAAGACATTTGGAAAGGTGGAGAGGGTAATCTACCAATGAATGCTAGCTACGGAAAACTTATGATGTGGTTTTTCTTAGTATCTGATGCGTTTACTTTTTCCGGTTTCTTAATTGCGTATGGATATGCTCGTTTTAAGCACGTGGCATCATCTTATCACGGGATTGAGTGGCCTAACCCAGATGATGTATTTAATGCATTCCCTGCAATGGATGTTTTTCATGTTGACAAAGCACCGTTAGTATTTGTAGGTATAATGACATTTATCCTTATCTTAAGTTCTGTTACAATGGTATTGGCTGTAGAAGCTGGTCAAAGAATGGATAAAGCAGCAGTAGAAAAATGGATGCTGTGGACAATTTTAGGTGGTATTACTTTCTTAGGTTGTCAAGCTTGGGAATGGATGCACTTTATTCATGGTCATGGAGAAGGAACTTGGATTGGTGGTGAATTAGTAAAAGGTGCTAACTTAGTACAGAATCAATATGGACCTCCATTGTTTGGAGATTACTTTTTCTTTATTACTGGTTTCCACGGTACTCACGTACTGTCTGGTATCATCATTAATATTATCATTTTCTATAGAGTGGCTACTGGTTTATACCAAAGAAGAGGTCATTATGAAATGATAGAAAAAGTAGGTTTATATTGGCACTTTGTAGATTTAGTGTGGGTATTCGTATTTACATTCTTCTACTTAGTATAATTTATTGTTGGACAAAAAAATAAAGATATTATGGCTCATCACGGAGAAGAATTTATTGAACCAGAAGTAATTCCAGCTGATCCAGCAAAAATTGGTAAAATCTGGAAAACAGCAGGTATACTAGCATTAATTACTGCTATTGAGTTTGTTTGTGCTTTTACAATGGAGAAAGATGGTACATTAATTACTATTTACATTCTATTGACATTGTTAAAAGCTTATTTTATCATGGCTGAGTTTATGCACTTAGGACATGAAAGAAAGTCTTTACAATTATCGATTTTATTACCATTGATCTTCATAGCATGGGGAATTGTTGCCATGTTACAAGAAGCATCAGATATTAATACTGCAATTACAACTTGGTATGATTTCTTGGTAAAATAAACCTATGAGTAACAAAGCAAATAAAGCCGGAATCTTACTATTCTTATTAGTGGTTCCGGTTTTTGTATTTCTATTCCTACGCTTTTTAACAACAGCTTATTTTGATGTTAAGAAATACTATCCAATTGGTACAGAAACAGTAACCAGAGGAGGTAGAGAAGTAGTTGATACATTATATCATACCATACGCCCGTTTTCACTCACCAATCAATTAGGTGAAACATTTTCTTCTGAAACACTAGAAGGAAAGCTATATGTAGCTAATTTTATCTTTACAAGGTGTGAAACTATTTGTCCTAAAATGACTTCACAACTTACAAGGATTCAAGAATTGTACAAAAACAATTCTCAAATGAAGATTGTTTCTATTTCTGTAGATCCAACTCATGATACACCTGAAGTTTTGAAAGAATATGCTGAATCTTATAGAGTGATGAATGATAAGTGGTTCTTTTTGACAGGTGAAAAAGAAAAAATTTATGACATTGCTTTTACAGATCTCAAAATAGATACTTTAGAACAATCAAATGCTTCAAGTGAACTTATTCGTAGTAATAAATTGGTCTTGATTGATTGGTTTGGTAGGATAAGAGGTTATTATGATGGGACAGATCAAAAGGATGTCAATCGTTTACAAAAAGAAATGCAAATTCTATTAGAACAAACTGAAAATGAAAAACGATAAGTTAATATATACAATCATAGGAGTATTATCAGTAGTAGTGCCACTTCTGGTAGCTGTGTTGTTATTCATGCCTCAATTCTTCAAATTGTCAGATAGTGACTTCTCTTTCTTACCACATTTTCATGCAATATTAAATTCATCAACAGCAATCTGTTTGATTGCAGGATTAATATTTGTGAAGAAAGGAAATCATACAGGGCATAAAACAGCGATGTATTCTGCTTTTGCATTATCTTCTATTTTCTTATTGAGTTATGTGGTCTACCATTCTCAAACAGAATCTGTAAAATATGGAGGAGAAGGAACAATTAGAATCATTTACTTCATTATTTTGATTTCACACATTGTGTTATCGGCAGTAGTCTTGCCTTTAATTCTATTATCTATTTACTTTGCAGTAACTCAACGATTAGACAGACACAAGAAATTTGTGAAGTTTAGTTACCCAATTTGGTTATATGTTGCCATTACTGGAGTTTTAGTTTATGCTTTCTTACAACCTTACTATTAGACTTATGAAAAAACTTATATTATTTCTAATGTTATCAGTGTACTCAATGATAAACCTTTATGCACAATGTGCAATGTGTAAGGAATCTGTAGAGAATAGTGTAGCAGAGAATGGACAAGATTATGGAGCTGGATTAAATGGTGGAATTTTATGGTTGATGATATTTCCATATATTTTAATCTTCTCGGTAGGAGGCTTGTTGTATTATCGAAATAAGAAGAAAAAAGCTGAATTGTCAGGTATCGTATTACCTATACAAGGAGAAAAAAGCTAATTATTAGCTTAAGAGCAGTATCTAAAAATAAGATACTGCTTTTCTTTTCTAATTTTTAATGAAGATTCTTTATGAAGTTTAGAGCATACTTTTTTTTAGCCTTTTCAATTGTATCTTTTACTTTGGCAATATTTATTTTTAACTATGATTTGCCAAAAATAGGTTTTACTCCTGGTGAAAAATACCAGAAAGAATTGATTAGTAGATTTGAACAGGAAACAAAAGAAATAGAGTCTTTTGTGGAAGAGTTTAGTCAAGAGTTTTTTAGACATACTCTTTCGGAAAACTTTAATAAACAAAAGTCAAATGGTCGAAAGATTTATGTTTACCAAGATAACAATCCTATTTTTTGGACTGACTATCATATTCAAATTACACAGGAGATTATTAAATCATCTAAAAAGTGGTTTGTGTTAGCTCAAAAAGAAGGTAAACTTTTAATTCATAAAAAACAGGTAATATTTCAAGGAAAGCTATTTCAATTTATCTCTGTTGTTCCTTTGAGGTATGAATACCAAATAGATAATAAATACCTTATTGCTCATTTCAACCAAGATTTATTTGATGGTGAAAATCAACAAATTCATTTAAAGCCTAAAGAAGAATTAAGTAACTTCATATATAAAGGAAACTATCTTTTTTCGCTTAAAATTGATGAATCTGCTCGCCAAAGCTATTATATTTTGGTAGTTTGGGTTGTATTATTAGTGATTGGTTTCATTAGTTTATTGGTTGCTACTATTCTATGGGTACGTTTTTTTGAAAATAGGCAACAAACATGGATTGCTAGTTTGGTATTACTTGCTTTCTTATTGTTAGTACGCCTGGGAATGCTAATGTCTGATTTCCCTTTTCGATACGTTTCAGTAGATTTTTTTAATCCAAAGTTTTTTGCAGCCTCTATTTTGTACCCATCATTTGGAGACTTGTTCTTAAATACATTATCTGTATTTATTATGATGACTTATATTTTTCGTTCATTTGGAGAATATTCAATCCTTTATACCTTTTCTAGACTTTCCAATGTCAAAGCAACATTAATAGCAATTTTACTGATTGTATTTACAAATGGATTGTTGTGGTACTTGTACTATTTATTGGATAGTATTTATCGTCACTCTCAATGGAATTTTGACATTACTACCAGTATTCAAATCAATTATTTTAAATTGACATATGCCTTAATATTTATAATGTTCATTAGTATCTATTTTATGGTAAGTCATTTGATATTGTTACTACTAAGTAGATTGAGACCATTATTAAAGGTTCCTTTGACTTATTATATTTTGGGGGTAGGAATTCTATTATTAACTATTACTTTATTCATAGAAGGAGGTACCTTTTTTCTTTATTTTTTGAATGTTGTTTATTTAGTATTAGCCCTAGACTTCAAACTATACAAAGGATTAAGAAACTTTCATTATGAATCATATTTATATCTATTTTTATTATGTTTCATTGGAGCAGTTATGGGAGCCTATACAATTGCTCATTTTTCCTCTGAACAAGAACAGGTATACAAGCAAAGAATGGCAACAGAATTATTGACACACCATGATTTTCAAGGTGAATATTTGTTGTCTAAAGTAGGAAATCAGATTCAAGAAGATTTATTTATCCAGGATAAATTTTTAGCCTCTTTTACTTATGTGAGTCAACAAACAAAGAGAGCATGGGTTCGTCAAAAGATTAAGAGGGTTTACCTTAATAACTATTTTGATAAATATGATATCAATATTTCTATTTTTGATGCAAATGGTCGAGGAAATTACGATAATAAGTTGATGGGTAATTATAATCGCTTGTATGACACTTATAATCAAGAGAATTATGCAACAGAATATACCAACTTATTTTTTGTAAATGATTTGAAAGAACATTTTTTAAGTAGATATGTGCAATTCATTGAATTGAAAAAGGATAATCAGGTCATTGGTCATATTATATTAAACCTAACACTTAGAAAGTTTAGAGAAAATAGTGTATACCCTAAACTATTAGAAAATAGACGGAAACATAATGCCTTTGCGAAGAAGTTGTATAGCTATGCTATTTTGAATAAAAATAGAAATGTTGTGTTTAGTACAGGAGAAATTAATTATGAAAATGCTCCTCACAATAAAGTACGTTTTCTGGATGTGAAAACGAAAACACAGACACAAGAGATAGAAGATTATAATCACTTAATTGTGAAAGGTGAAGACAATCAAATTGTTGTTATTTCTTCACCCAATACAAGCATTTGGAAAGTATTTACAAATTTTTCTTATTTCTTTTTAATGCTTTTATTAGCTCTATTTGTAATTATTCTAGTGGTAAACTTGTACTGGAAATTTCAAAACAAAGCATTTAGTTTTAGCTCTAAAATTCAGATGTATTTAAATATTGCTTATTTCTTACCATTAGCTTTGGTGAGTGTGGCAACTCTAGGTTTGATTAAAAACTCGTATGAAGAGGATTTAAAACTTTCATATCAAGAAAAAGCAAATAAGATTAAAAATCACTTGAGTTCTTTGGTGGAACAAAGAAACCAGAAACAAATTCATTATGCATGGTTTAGAACAAATGTTTTGCAATTATCTAAATATGCAAATGTAGATATTAACCTATATTCTCCTACAGGAAAGTTGATGCTTTCTTCACAACCATTATTGTTTGAAAGTCATTTGTTGTCAAATCAATTAAACCCTGAGGCAATGAAAAACTTGGTAATACAGCATAATAATCAAGCTCTTTTGGAAGAAAAAATAGGAGAGTTTAATTATAATGCTGTTTATGCTCGATTGTCATCACCTGAGACAGGTAAATTATTAGGAGTTTTGAGTATTCCATTCTTCAATTCTAGGGAAGCTCTGGATAAAAAGAAGATTGATGTTATTTCAACAGTATTAAATATCTTTGTGGTGATTTTCTTCATCATTGTTATTCTTTCATATGTGAGTTTTCGTTCACTAACAACTCCTCTGCAATTGATTACAACTAAGTTAAAGAAGACATCTTTTAATGATAAAAATGAACCGATTGAGTGGAAGGTAAAAGATGAGATTGGAATTTTGGTACATGAGTATAATGCCATGTTAATGAAGCTCGAGGAAAGTAAAAGAGCTTTGTCTAAAAGTGAAAAAGAAAGTGCTTGGAGAGAAATGGCTCAACAAGTAGCTCATGAGATCAAGAATCCATTGACTCCTATGAAGTTGAAACTTCAACATTTGCAATACACACTTGGAGATTCTGAACAGGAAGAGCGTCTTAAAAATTCCATGGGAGCTTTATTAAAGCAAGTAGAAACATTAAATGATATTGCTACTTCATTTTCTTCTTTTGCAAAAATGCCAATTCCTGAAAATATTCCATTTAATATTACAGAAACCCTTCATAATATCGTTCGTCTTTATGAAGTGAATCATGAAATGACCCTTAAAGTTTCTATTTTTGAAGAAAATATTTGGGTCAATGGAGATGAAAAGCTTTTTGGTAGAATATTAACTAATTTGATCTTGAATGGTAAACAAGCTGTAGCAAGTGACAAAGAACCTATCATTGAATTAGTTTCTACAATACAAAAAGAAAAAGAGCTTCTAATAGAAGTGAAAGATAATGGGGACGGAATACCAGAAGAGATACAACATAAGGTATTTTTACCTAATTTTAGTACAAAATATACAGGGTCTGGTATTGGTTTAGCAGTCGCAAAAAGAGGAATTGCACATGCAGGAGGAAAAATATGGTTTGAAACTAAAACAGGTGAAGGCACAAGCTTTTTTATTGTGTTGCCTATTATTTAGTGCCTTTTCTTTTGCTCAAGAAAATAATTTACACTGTAAGAATTTCTCAAATGCTAAAACCTATTTATTAGATTCATTGTCTATTGCAGAGGAATCAATTATCTGTAGTGATACAAATTTGTTTTATGTTTTTGATCCTGCTACTAAGCAGATTACCTTTGAACATAAGACAGATTCTGTTGAAATTTGTTATCGCAGATTTCAAGTAAATTTTTCAGACACACTTTTACTTTATGAAAGAAACGATACAAGTAATCAAGTAATTTTTCAGAAAAAAATTGTTCGTCCTACTTCTTCCAAAGAAACAATTTGGGAAACTCCTAACTTAACAAAAAGTGGAAATATTTCAAGAGGTATTTCGGTTGGAAATACTCAAAGCGTTTTTGTAAACTCCAATTTGAATCTACAATTAGAGGGAATGTTAGCGGATGATGTGGAGGTAAAAGCAATTATCTCGGATCAAAATATTCCTGTACAACCTGAAGGTAATACACAACAAATACAAGATTTTGATAGAGTATATATTCAAGTAAATACTCCTAAAATTGAGGTATTGGCTGGGGATGTCTTATTTCAAAAGGAACAAGGTACATTTTTAAAGTATAGAAGAAATGTGCAAGGAGCAGAAAGTACCTTTTCACAAAAAGGAAAATATAGTGTTCAGGGAGGAGTTGCCTTATCAAAAGGTAAATTTACTTCTCAACAATTAGAAGCATTGGATAATGTACAAGGACCCTATCGTTTGTTGGGACCTAATCAAGAACGATTTATTATTGTCTTGGCTGGCTCTGAGAAGGTATATTTGGATGGTAAATTATTGGAAAGGGGATGGGATAAAGATTATACAATAGATTATAATCTCGCTGAATTGAATTTTACCAATCGAGTGGTCATTACTAGATACTCAAGATTGCGAGTTGATTTTGAGTATGCAGATCGAAATTATGTTCGTCTCAATCAATTTGCAAGTCTTTCTTATCATTCATCTTCTGTTGATATCGTTTATGATTATTATGCAGAAAATGATAACGAAAATCGTCCATTAAATTTAAGTTTATCAAGTACAGATCAACTCTATTTGAGCCAAATTGGAGATGATATTTCGCGAGCTTATGTAGAAATGTATGACTCTGTGGGGTTTCGTCCTAATGCTATTCTTTATACACGAGATACAGTGAATGAAGATGGAACTGATTTACTTATCTTTCAATATGCAGCTGAAGATATAGGAGAGTCTGTATATGAAGTTATATTCTCTGAGGTGCCAACAAATGAAGGAGATTATCAAAAAGGAGAGGTATTGGGTAATGGAACTATTTATGAATGGGTAGGAAAAGGAAAAGGAAATTATTTGCCTGTGAGAATTATCAATACTCCTCAACAGAAAAGTATGCATCGTGTCTTGGGGCATTGGAATTTTCATCCTAAACACAAAATCTATGGAGAATTTGCTCTTTCTCAATATGATCAGAACTTATACTCTGATTTAGGAGATAATAATAATTTGGGAAATGCTTGGGAGGTAGGTTATGAGTGGACTGATTCTGTTGGAAATTATCAAACAAAATTAAGAATGGAACAACAAGGAGTTCATCAAAATTTTGTAGGAATTGATCGTTATCGTGGAGTGGATTTTGATAGAGATTGGGGAGCAACTAGTTTGGAACAAACTACTTATTTAAACTATAGTCAAGGGCAGTTTTCATTACAAAAAAATCGAATGAATCGACTGTCTTACCAATTTGGTTATCGAGCACAAGATTCTGTACTGAAAGGAATTCAGCATAGGGTTTTGTTAAACAAACAACTGGGTAAGGTACAAACAGAGAATGAATATTTTTATACTCAATCTGATCGAGATTCTCTTCAAACAAATTGGCAAAAAATTAATACTAAATGGTCTTATACAAATTGGAAGTTTGTTCCGAGTATTCGGTATAACCAAGAAAGAAATCCAATTCGAAACATTGAACAAGATGTCTTTTTGAAACCTCAATTGTATTTGGATACATGGGAAGTAAAATTAGCTTCTAAGGATACATCTCAAAATTCATTTGATATTGCTTACTTATATCAAATTAGTAAAGATACACTTCAAGATAAATTAGTGAATAATGAAGAAATTCAGCAATTACAAGCTAATTGGAAGCATTACTTCTCAAAAAAGCAAAAAGTACAGCTTTTTACAACATATCGTTTAAGTAATCCATTAATAGAAAATAATACAACAACAGCTACTGATGAGTTGAATGAAAATTTGATGGGTAGAGCAGATTGGACAGCTTCATGGTTTCAAAATATTTTTAATACTTATTTTTTGTATCAAACCCAAGCAGGACGAGTTTTGAGAAGAGAGTATTTATATACAGAAGTTCCATTGGGTCAAGGTACACATATTTTCAAGGATTTTAATGAAAATGGAGTGCGAGAACTTAATGAATTTGTAGAAGATCCATTAGTTGGAAATTTTGTGAGAACATATGTTCCTACCAATGAATACATCAATGCTTTTGAAAGTCTTATGCGTTATAAGGTCACAGTTCGTTTTCCAAGGAAATGGAATCAAAATAAAGGAATAAAAGGAGTACTGAGCCGTTTTTCATTGCTTTCTACAGGGCTTTTTCAGCAAAAAATTACTGATAATAGTTTTTCCAATCGATTCAATCCTTGGAGTAGTGTAAATACTGAATTTCTATTAAATCAAAAACAGCAATTCAATAATACTTTATTTTTTAACAAATTGAACAAGTATTATGGTATGACTTTGAGTCATCAACAAAGTACAAGAAGGCAATTATTGACCTTTGGAGTAGACTCTTCAGCAGTAGAGACTTGGAGGTTGAATACAAGGGTTCGACTTTCTAAATCTTTTAACACACAGATAGAAGGAGTTACGAAAGTACAAGAACAACAGAATAATTATGCACAAGGTATTAGTTATTCATTACAATCATATACTCTACACCCTGCCTTAAATTATCAAGTATCTACTTTTTCTCGCTTGACAGGCTTTATGGAATATACTACCAAAGAAAATACATGGGGTATTGAAAAAAGTGATTTTTGGGAATATGGTTTAAGTGGTTCTTGGGCAAAGTCTAATGTGCAACGAATAGATGCTCAGTTGAGTATATTACGTGTGTTTTCAACAGAAGAGAGTAATAATACTTCTCCTTTATCTTTTCTAATTTTGGAAGGTTTGCAAGAAGGAATAAACTGGAGATGGAGGTTGAATTGGAGTCGAAAAATAGCTCAAGGACTACAATTACAACTTGAGTATGAAGGTAGAAAACCCAATGATCAACGAATTGTTCATTTGGGTTCTGTACAACTATCAGCTTTGTTTTAATATCTTGAAGGAATCATTTCTTTTAGAATTGCTTTGTGTGGGTCATCTGGAAGGAATATGACATCTACAACATCTCCTTCTTTATATTTTGTATATAACTTATAACTCACTGGTATTTCAGCACTAAAAAAGTCACCTACATTATCATTTGCATGATTCCATTTGTTCACTTTTTCTTCTAGTGATAACTTTTTATCATCCCAAATAGGATTGTTTTGAAGATTGTGAGAAGATAATGTATCATGAGTGAAGAAGTAAACAACAAATAGATAATCTTCATCATCAACTTTGAGTTGCTTAAATGCAATTTTCCCCTTTGTTTTAACTCCTTTATTTTTGAAGGTTTCAATAGTTGGAGAACACTGAAAGAATAATAATGCAATGAATACAACTGCTAAATACTTGAAATATCTCATTTTCGATTTTTTAAATCTCTTACTAATTCGCTAGAGAAAATGAATTCTTGTAGTTCTTTCACTTCTGTATCTAATAGGGTTTTGTTACTTCCTTCCCAAAGCTTCAATCCCTTATACAAATACATGATGTATTGACCAATTCCCATTACAGAGTTCATGTCATGACTTACAATCACAGTGGTAATATTATACTCTTCTGTAATTTCTTGAATCAATTCATCAATTGTGATGGCAGTTTGTGGATCTAGTCCAGAGTTAGGCTCATCACAGAATAGATAACGAGGGTTTAATACAATTGCCCTAGCAATACCTACACGCTTTTGCATTCCTCCACTAATTTCCGAAGGGTAGAGGTGTCCTGCATGAGAAAGCTCCACTCGTTCTAAACAGAATTCTGCACGTTCTAGGCGTTCTTTTGCAGACATATCAGTCATCATTTCCATAGGAAACAATACATTCTCAAGCACTGTCTTAGAATCAAATAACGCACTTCCTTGAAAAAGCATTCCAATCTCTCTTCTAATTTCTTTGAGAGTACGCTTGTCAGCATTTACAAAATCACGACCATTATAGAGAATTTCACCAGAAGTTGGCTCATGAATACCAATAATACATTTCAGAAGAACACTTTTTCCGGTACCACTTCCTCCAATGATTAAATTTGTTTTTCCTGGCTCAAATTTTCCACTAATTCCTTTGAGAATTTCTTTATCACCAAAAGATTTTTTTATGTCCTTGATCTCAATCATAATTCCTTAGAGAAGTAGTTGTGCTAATAAATAATCTGCTAGTAGAATTGAAATACAACTACTTGTTACTGCTTGTGTACTTGCTTTTCCTACTTCCAAAGCACCTCCTTTTGTATAATAGCCCATAAAAGAAGAAATACTTGTAATTAGGAATGCAAAAACAACTGCTTTTATCAATGCAAAGAATACATTTTGAGGAGCAAATCCATAACGAATACCATATACATATTCCATTTCGGTAAGACTTCCTGTGAGTACTCCAGCCATATGTCCTCCCCAAATAGATAAGAAACCAGCCAATACTACTAACATTGGAAAGGTAATAATTGCTGCAATAATTTTAGGCAATACTAAATAAGAAGCGGAATTGATTCCCATTACTTCTAAGGCATCAATTTGTTCAGTGATACGCATTGTTCCTAATTCTCCCGCAATATGAGAACCTACTTTTCCTGCTAATACTACACAAGTAATCGTTGGTGCAAGTTCCAATACAGTCATATCTCGTACAATTGTACCAATAATGTATTTTGGTACAGTGGGACTAAATAGGTTATATGCAGTCTGAACGGCTGTTACAGCTCCAATAAAAGTAGAGACAATAGCCACAATAAAGACCGAGTTTATACCAATTGCTTCGCATTCTTCAATAACACGTTTGATATATACCTTAATTTTTTCTGTATTACGAAATAGTCCTACAATAAATAGAACATATCTACCCAAAGTACCCATAAAAGAGAATAGTAATGATATCTAAAGACTAAAATACAAATCTATCTGCTAAAACCTTTAAGAATTCGATAATTTCTTTAATATTTGATAGATAGAGAAATAAAGATAAAAATATGAATAGTGATAAATTAGTAATTATTACAGGCGGTACTAAAGGGATTGGTAAGGCTTTGGTTGATAAGTTCTTCGAAAAAGGATTTCATGTGGTAACTTGTGCAAGAAATTCAGAAGATTTGACAAGTATGAAGCAAGATAATTTATCTACTTTTCAAGCTGATTTATCTAAAAGAGAAGAGGTAGATGCTTTTGCTAAATTTGTGTTGAGCTTAGGAAAAACTATTCAAGTGCTGGTAAATAATACAGGGGTGTTTTTACCAGGGACAGTTCATGAAGAGGAAGAAGGAAGTTTAGAACAAATGATTAACACTAATCTCTATAGTGCTTATCATTTGACAAGAGCTTTGATTCCTGCTTTGGTAGAAGCTAAAGGGGATGTGTTTAATATGTGTTCTGTAGCAAGTGTTACCCCTTATCCAAATGGAGGTTCTTATTCAATTTCGAAGTATGCACTTTATGGAATGACAAAAGTATTGCGTGAAGAAATGAAGGAAAAGGATGTTAGGGTAACTGCAATTTTGCCAGGAGCAACATTTACAGCAAGTTGGGAAGGAATTGAAATTCCAGAAGAACGATTTATGAAAGCAAGTGATGTAGCTGATGCAGTTTGGGGAGCATTTCAGTTGAGCAAACAAACATGTGTAGAAGATTTATTGATTCGTCCACAATTGGGAGATTTATAAAAAATAAAATTTAATAAAATGGCAGTACGTAAATTTGAAGAAATAGAAATTGGTCAAACGGCTGAATTTACGAAAGTGATTACAAAAGAAATGGTGCATACTTTTGCAGAAATTTCTGGAGACACAAATCCTATTCATATTGATGAAGAATATGCAAAAGGTACTATTTTTAAAGAGAATATTGCTCATGGAATTTTGGTAACAGGACTAATTTCAAAAGTTTTGGGATGTGAGTTACCAGGTGAAGGTTCAATTTATGTTTCTCAACTGGTGAAATTCTTACGACCGGTAAAAATTGGTGATGAAATCACGGCAGTAGTAGAGGTGAAAGAAAAAGATGAGAAAAAGAAATACATTACTTTGAGAACTTATTGTAAAAATCAACTGGGTAAGTTGGTGATTGATGGAGAGTCTGTAGGGATGTTGAGATAATCTAATTTCTCTAAAATGAAAAAGAGGTATTACTTAAATGTGATACCTCTTTTTTATTAGACTAGACTTTAAAAAACTCTATAGAAGAAATTAATTGCTCTGACTGGTACTTAAGATTTGTTGACTTTCTTGCCATTTCATCAGCTGATGCTGTATATTGCTGAACAATGCTATTGAAATGAGTAATGGCATTATTAATTTCATGAATTCCTCGCTCTTGTTCTTCACTTCCTTGTGCAATGTTTTGAATAAGTTGTGTAACATTATCTATTTGAGGAATCATCTTAGCTAAATACTCTTGAGAATTAGTCGTAACTTGAATGGTTTCACTTGATAAACCATCAATTTCTTCTGCAGAGTTATTACTATTTTCAGCCAATTTTCGAACTTCTGTTGCTACTACTGCAAAGCCTTTTCCATGTTCTCCTGCTCTTGCGGCTTCTACAGCAGCATTTAATGCCAATAAGTTTGTTTGTCTCGATATTTCAGAAATAACAGTAATTCTTCCAACTACATTCTGCATAGCATTTACAGTCTCATTCATCAATTGATCACTTTTTCTCGCATTTTCATTGACTTGTTTAGCAATATCATTTGCATTGATTGTATCTTTTGTATTTTGAGTGATTTTTCCTGTAATTTCTACCATTGTAGAGTTAATTTCTTCAATAGTACTTGCTTGCTCTGAACTCCCTGTTGCCATTTGTTCAGCAGAAATACTTAATTGTGTACCAACTTCTTGTAATGTATTTGCTGATTCATTGATATGTTGTAAGACATCCTTAAACTTACTTTTCATTGTTGTTAAATCAGTCAATACTTTACGCATTTCCTCGCTACCTTCTTCTGTGTTAATTTTTTTCTGTAAATCTCCCAAAGCCATGTTTTCTATTGCTCCTTGTAGATTTTTAAAAGATTGTAGGATGTTTTTTCGCACAATAACAAAAAAGATAATGGATAAGATAATCCCAATAATCACTATTGTATTTTTTGTGTAAAAAGAAGTTTCATCACTTCCTGTAGCAATATTTACTTTTTGATATTGTGCCATGATTTGCTCAGAAAGTAAGTCTTCAACTTTTTTTAGTTGATCACATTTTATAGTCATTTTTTCAAACCAATAGCCAGCATCAATTCCAAAGTTTCCAGTTTCTCTTTTTTGAATGGCCACTCTTTCCATTCTTGCTACCTCTCTCATTGCAGCCTTTTTCATGAAACCAATGTATTTATCATATATTTTTTTAGGAGCATATGTGATAAATCCTTCTGTATAGATATATTGATTGTTGGTAATGGATAAAAAACGTTGAAAATTAATTGCAGTAAATGTATCAGAAGCAAAGACATTACTCAAAACAGCTCTCTCTATCCCTGTATATTCTTTTGCTCTTAATATGTTGACATAAGCAAGAATGATTTTCAGGGTTTCTGTATCATTGAGTGCTTTTGCTATTTTTTCAATGGACTTGATGGATATTGTATTGATACCTGTATAAAAACCAAGAGCTTCTTCTAGTGAAGTATTATTGTTATTTACTTTCTCTCTAATTGCTTGTCTTTTATTTAATTCAATTAGTAATGGATTTAATACATTTAGTGAAGAATCATGATCATAATTTCTTATTTCTTCTTCTTTTAGTGTTTGTTGGAGAGTTATGATTCTATTATCAACCAGTACTCTTTGTTTTTTTACTTTTTTTAAAATCGTGACATTACTAGTATCTCCTAAAAAACCAGCAGTTAATCCTCTTTCTTTTTGTACCTCATGCACTAAATTCGCCAAAGCTATTGATACTTTGGATAACATATAAGTTTTCTCTCGTTCTTCTCTAGCTATTGATAATTCATTTTGATTAGTCAACAAAGTATTTCCAAACAGAAAAAGGAAACATAAAAAAGGAAGGGCTACTAATAGAAAAAGTTGATATATTAACTTGGCTTTTTTCATCTTTGAAAGAAGGAAATAACTTGGAAATAGGTATTTAACAATGTACGAAAAAATGGAGGAGTATGTACAAAAAAAGCCCTAATAAAATATTAGTAAGGCTTTAAGTATAAATATTATTTATCTATATTATTTAGATAAGATTTTGAATTCTGTACGTCTATTCTCTTGTCTTCCTTTGTCAGTATCATTAGTAGCGATTGGTTCTTTTTCACCATACCCCTTAGATGTCAAACGACTAGCATTGATACCATTTGTTGTAAGATATTTTACAACTGCTTGAGCTCTTCTTTGTGATAATCCTTGATTATAAGAATCAGAACCTACACTATCTGTATGTCCACCAATTTCAATTTTCATACTTGGTACTTCATTTAGTAATTCAAGCAAGCGTTTCAACTCTGGGATCGATTCATCTCTAAGTGTTGCTTTGTCAGTATCAAAGAAGATGTTTTTTAGAACAATCTTAGTACCTACAGAAATATTCTTTAGACGAATTTCTTTGTAAACTTGTTGATAAAGAGCAGTATCTGGAATATCAAAGTTTTCTGAATGGAATAGGTAATTTGGATTTTCTACTGCAATACCATAATTTCTACCAGAAGGTAATGAAAGCAAAAACTTACCAGTAGCACTATTTGATGTAAATGTTGCTACTTCTTTATTTTGCTTGTTGTCAGTCAATACAATTTTTGCCTCTACAGGTTTTCTAGTTACAGCATCAATCACAATACCTTTTACGATAGTTGTTTTACTTTGTGAAACTTGTACAGTTGGCTCAATTACTTTTTCACTAATTGGCATTACTAAACTTGCTAACAGATTGTCTTCTGTATTTGAAATGACTTCTTTTTCTGCTCCTAAGAATGTAATAAGATATAAATCTCTACTTCCATATCCATCTTTGTGAACAGAAGAATAGTAACCTGTACGCTTATCAGCTGACATTACTAAGAATACATCATTATCGGCACCATTTACAGGGTATCCCATATTTACAGGCTTAGACCACTTTCCATTTACTAGTTTTGAGTAGAAAATATCATACTCTCCCATAGAATTATGTCCTTTAGAAGAGAAATACATTGTTTCTCCATCTGGGTGAATGAATACTCCTTCTTCATCATACTTTGTGTTGATTGTTGGTCCTAAGTTTTTTGCTTCTCCCCAACGTTCTTTTTTCTCATTCCATTGAGAAACGAAAATATCATGTCCACCATAATTATCATCAGGTTTGTCACTCACAAAGTAAAGTGTCTTTTTATCAGGAGAATAAGATGCTGTTGTTTCATGATAATCTGTGTTGATGTTTTTTCCTAAGTTTTTTGGTTTTGTCCATTTATCACCCTTTAGTTCAGAAGTATACAAACCACCACCATGTTTGTCTGATCTGTAGAAGATCATACTTTGAGCATCAGAACTTAAATATACTGTGGCATCATGTCCATCATCATTGATTGGCTTTCCTATGTTTTGAGGAGTTCCCCAGTTTCCATTTGCATCCTTGTAAGTGATGTAAATATCTTCCATGTAATCTTGTTCTCCCAAGTCTTTTTTCATCGCCTTAGCTTCGTTTACTGTCTTAGAACCTGTAGAACCAGGTCTTCTTGAAGTGAAAATCATAGTAGATTCATCAGCAGATACAATAGAACCAAACTCTGGATAAGGAGAGTTTAGTGTTGCTCCCATATTGTCCACAAAAATACGAACAGGGTTTTTTACTAAAATTTTACCATTATTACATTGTTGAATGGAATGCTGGCAATTCTCAATTTCAGCAGTTACTTCTTCAAAATTCTTTTTATTTCTTCTTGACTTTAACAAGTCAATTTGTTTTTGATACCAATCAATTGCCTTGTCCCATTCTTCGTTGTAGTGATAAGCTCTAGCCAAATAATAATCAATGTCAGGATCAATATTAGGATCTAAACTAAAAGCTTTTTCTAAAAAAGGAATTGCATCTTTCTTCTCTTCCACAATCATGATACATTCACCAATTACAAAATTAACCTCTGCATTATTAGGGTTAAATTCATGAGCAATGCGTAAATGTCTCAATACATTTTTGTACTGTTGAGGACCTTCCAAGTAGAGATCTAATCCCTTTTCAAATTCTTTTTTTGCACGTTTGAACGCTTCTTTTTGATGTTTAGGAAAATTGTCTTTATCAAAATCTACATTTTGCCCCCAAGTAGTTAAAGAAAGTAGGGTAGAGGCAACTGCTAAACTAAATTGTATTATATTTTTCATTGAATAAATTTCTTTTTGGTTTTACTTACACACTTGTTGCAAATAAGTTGATGCAGATTTAAGCCCTAGTTTTTCAGCTTTTTTCCAATCCTTACAAGAACCCTCATTGTCACGAAGCATTTCTTTAGAAATTCCTCGATTCAAATAAGCCACACCATAATCTTTATTTAGTTTAATTGCTTGATTATAATCTGTAATTGCTTTCTTGTATTGTTTTAATTTGTAGTAAGCATTTCCTCTATTATTGTATGCATAAGCATAATCTTTTTTGAGGCTAATCACTTTGTCAAAATCAGTCAAAGCTTTTTTGTATAAGCGAAGGTCTAATCTTACTTTTCCTCTATTATTGTAAGCCAAATAATAATTAGGATCTGCTTGGATTGCTTTTGTATAGGCACGAATTGCCTCTTTTGTTTTTCCTTGCATACGCAATGCACTTCCTAAATTATTGTAGAAAACAGCATTGTTAGGAGATAACTGTGTTGCTTTTTGGTAGTCTTTTACCGACCCTGCTAAATCTCCCAATAAACGTTTGGCACTTCCTCGATCGTTATAAACATTAGTCAATTTCGAATCATTTAATAGAGCATTGTCAAAATCTGCTAATGCTTTTTTGTAATCCTTTTGAGTAAAGTAAATCAAGCCTCTTTGATAGTAGGCGATTGCATGTTTAGGATTAATACTAAGATCTTTATCTAATAAAGGAAGAGCTTCCTTTTGTTTGTTTTGATTTAATAAGATAGAAGCCTTTCCATAATAAGCATTATTTTGAGTAGGATTTAAGGCAATCACTTTATCAAAATCTTGCATAGCTCCCTTGATATCTTTTGCTTCTGCTTTTGCCAATGCCCTATTATAATAAGCTTTTTCAAAGTCAGGTTGCAATTGGATTGTACTGTCAAAAGACATAATTGCTTTTTTGTACTGTTTTTGGTTTAGTAGGGCAATTCCATTATTGTATGCTTTTTGGGAAGTTTGTGTAGCCACTGTAGAAGAATCCTGAACGACCACAACCCCATCCTGAGCATATCCACTCATTAGTCCACCTAAAATGAGTAAGACCAGTAAATAATACTTGTTCATAAATTATGTGTGTATATAGTTGTTGTAAGTGAAAAAGATAAAAATAAAAATTAAGATAAAAAAATAAAGCTGTCTACTTTGCGTAAACAGCTTTTATGTGATTTTATTGATTGACTTGTGAGTCTGAGCGTTGGATTACTTTCAAAACAATCTCATGTTTATCTCCATCGCTATCTACTAATTTGAGTACTACATCTGGGTTATCTTTCTCAGTATCAATTGAGATATCTTCAATTGTGTTGGTATCTAATTTACTACTAAGTTCTGTTTGAAGCGATTGTAAAACTTTTGCCAATTCTACTTCTAGTGGGCTAGGGTTATAAGATGTTGTAATCATTTTACTACTTATGGTTAATTTAGTTACTTATAGTTAAGCATAAAAATTGAAGGTAACAACCTTTTTTATTATATTTATATTGAACAACGTCTAAAAGACATTTTTTAATGAAGTATTATAAGCGTTTTGAACCAGTTGGTAAATACTGGTTGGAACAACTAGAGTGTTATAATGAAGGTCCTTTTCATAAAAAGTATACCGACAAACGGGGAACACAATGGTCAATAGGACAAGTGTATGAGCATCTTACACATACTGCCATTGAAATTCAGTTGGAAGCAATAAGGCAATGCATTGCTAAAGAAAATGGTGCTACAAAAGGCAAAAAAACTTTTATGGGATGGTTCACTTTTTTGATAGGAAAGTATTTTCCGGGAAGGCAAAAAACAGCAAGTCATCATAAAATAAATCCTTCACAAAGAACAAGCATAAAGGAGATGCAAAATTCATCCATTAAGGTTTTGAAAATGATGAGTGAGTATTCTTCTAAAGTTGATAAAATGTCAAAGGAGGATTTGAAGTATAAAATAAAACATCCAAAGTTTGGTGCCTTGAATGCGAGAGAATGGTATTTGCTAGTAATTATGCACTACCAACACCATCTCAAACAAAAATATAAGATTGATAATATGCTAATGCAACGATAATAATAATGAAAGCAGTACAATTTTCTTGTACTGCTTTTCTTTTTCAATAATCTACCTATTATAAAAGTTATGTGAATTAAGGGTTAAAAACCAAAAGTTAAAAAAGTAGCAGCAATAATTTTCCCGTAAGCATGTACAAGTAATCCTTTAGTAGATCTCACTTTAGAAGCATTTTGGATATCAGTTTTATTAATAATCCAATTGAAT
>JAAEPT010000082.1 GCA_024232295.1 Cytophagales bacterium | reverse complement strand
TATCACTTATAAAATACAAGAGCAAAGTTTCACACAAGATTACAGCCTTAGTGATGATGGGGTTTTGGATTTTATTATGGCATTGATATTAGACTTACAAAGAAATGTAAGTAAACAATTTATGATTTTGGGAGATGGTCTATTTTTCTCATTTTTGAGTATAGATGATTTTTCAATTGTAGAAGAAATAAATAAAAGTATTGAAAATTTAAGGCCTACTCCTAAGGTAATTCTAATCTAATTTATAAAAAGAAAGAGGCTTATGCAATTACCACAAAAAGCCTCATTTCATTATAAACAAACAACCTATAAACTTAACTGCTTTGCAATTGCTATGCTATGCTCAAAGCTAACACGATACTTTTCAGCATTCATTTTTCTATTTTCTCTTCGCTTAGCACGCTTTTCCTTATTCTTTTGAATCAAGCGATAAACACCTTTTAAAGGCTTAATTTCTACTTTTTTCATAATTGTGTGTGTTTTGTGTGTGTTGTATTTACTGTTCTTCTATCTCAAAACCTAAGTCTTCAATAACAATTTTGTTACTTACTTGAATATTCTCTGCACCAAAGAAACCTAAAACAACTTCTTTGTTATCATTTACATTATACATATTTCCTAATACAGGAGCAGGAGGTGTATCAAAAAGCCCTCCTGAGTTATTAGCTTGTGTATTAAATAAGTCTAAAAACTCATACATTTGTCTTGTAATTGCAATTTGTTCTACTTGAATGCTATCTCCCACTCTTAAAGTTCTCCCTATTATAAAATCATCCTCTGCAAAAGTTACACCATTTGTATTCTCATCATCATCAATGATAATATTGGTTTGTAAACTATCATTTACATACAACCTCCATCGATAGAAATCTTGTGTTGATGCATCATCTGCAAATTCAACAGCAGTATAATATCCTGGATCAAAGAATGACCCAAGGGGAAACTGTTCTGAGAAGTAGTAGCGAACAGAATCAATTGCAGGAACAGGTTGCATTTCCACTGGAGAAGAACGGTATTCTTTTCCTTCATTTTGAACTACTAAAGTATATGATTTCCCAATAACTCCTTGTACAGATTCAGCAGTCTCATACAATCCCTCACCTTGATAAGATAATGTATACTCATTTTCTTCATCATCAATGATTTTTACTACTGCATCTTGTATATAAACCAAATTTGTATCATTGAAATCCGTAGTCTGTGTCAATATAACTGATTGACGTTCATTTAGAGAAGTTATTGATCCATCAATCACCAAACGCTTAGGTCCTTCTGGTACATCTAGTTCCACTTGATCTTCACATGAAAAAAGAATCAAACTTGCTCCAATTACCATTAATAAATAAACAATCTTTTTCATGAATCTTAATATTTGAAATTATAACTAACAGCAGGAATTACAGTTCCCAAAATTGAAATACGATTAACAAGTCCATTTTCTCCTCCTTGGAAGTCATAAGAAAAAGCATTTCTACGACCATAAACATTGTAAATAGAGAAGTTCCAAGAGCTTTCCCATCTTTGAGTTGGCTTTTTCTTCTTATTTTTTAAAGTTGCTGATAAATCCAAACGATGATAATCTGGAATTCTATCATTATTTCTTAATTCATAATGTGCCAATGTAACTCCTTGGTATGTATATTTCGAAGCAGGTGGAGTAAAAGGTCTTCCCGTAGCATATGAGAAGTTTGTAGATAAACTGAATCGTTTTGTAATTTCATAAGATGCAATTACTGTAAGGTCATGCAATTTATCTTGATTTGCTAAGTAATAATCTCCATTATTAAGACGCTCCTCATCAAATTCACTATCTACTTGTCTCTCTGCACGAGACAATGTATAACTCACTCTACCTGTAAGTTTTCCTTTTTTCTTTTTGACCATTAACTCCAATCCATATGCACGAGCTTGTCCTTCTAATAATTCTTGCTCTAAGTTAGGATTGAAAAATAAGTCTGCACCATTTTTATAATCCAATACATTTTGTTGCCATTTGTAATACACTTCTGCCGAAGTTTCATACATATTATCCTTAAAATTACGGAAGTATCCAAGAGCTACTTGGTCAGAGATCAATGGTTGAGTAAAGTTATCACTTGGTTTCCAGATATCTGTTGGTAGTCCATTAGTGGAGTTTGAAACTAATTGTAAATATTGTCTTGCTCTATTATATCCAGCTTTGATAGAACTTACTTTATCCAAACTATATTTCAAACCAATTCTAGGCTCCAATCCATGATAATGCTTTACAATTTCATTTTCATCATATGATTCAATACCTGTAATTGTCTCTACTGATTTTGGAACATTATCTTGATAAGTAAATAAATCCTTCCCTCCCAATACTAAGAATGAAGAATAACGCAAACCTAAAGTCATACTGAATTTACTATTAACTTTCCATTCATCTCCTACATAAATGGCACTCTCAATAGCATCTTCTCTTGGTAAGCTAATGTCTGTTGCAGTTTCACTCACTCTAAAATCAACATCAGCAGGATAGAAATGATACAAAATAGAAGATGCTCCAAATGTCAATTTGTGTTGGTAAGTTTCTGTAGAATCCTTCTTTCCTAAATAATGTGTAAAGTCTAATTTTCCTTGATAGTTTTGAATACTAGAAGTCCAGATAAAGAAGTCATCTCCACCCAATGAGTAATCATAATCGCTAACTAATGCAGAAGTATTCAAAAAGAAACGGTCATTGAATGTATGTTTCCAACGAAGAGAAGCCATACTATTACCCCAATCAAAACCAAATAAATCTCCAAAGTTGAAAGCATCTCGTCCATAATATCCAGATAAGAATAGACGGTTATCTTCATTTACCTTATAAGTGATCTGTGTATTAAGATCATAAAAATATGCTTGATTGTCACTTAGATCTTCTGTTAAACGTAAGAATAAATCAGCATAGGAACGTCTACCAGAGATGATGATAGAAGCTTTATCTTTTACGATTGGAGCCTGAAGTGTTAATCTACTTGAAACTACTCCAATACCTCCTTCTAATCCAAATTTCTCATAATCACCTTCCTTTTGATGAACATCTAATACGGAAGAAGCACGACCACCATACTGAGCTGGAATACTTCCTTTATAAAGTTCAAGACCTTGAACAGCATCTGAATTAAATACTGAGAAGAATCCAAATAAGTGAGAAGAACTAAAGATTGGAGCTTCATCCAATAATACAAGGTTTTGATCAATGGCTCCACCTCTTACATTAAAACCATTGGCCCCTTCTCCTACAGTTGTTACACCTGGTAATGTTTGAATACTTTTTACAATATCAACTTCTCCAAAAACAGGAGGTATCTTTCTAATTTCCTCAATATCCATCTTCACAGTACCCATCTCTACACTTTGGATATTCTTATCTGGCTGTTCTACAGAAATCTCAATTCCCTCAATTATATTTACTTCTGGGCTTAGCTCAATATTTAGAACTACATCCTTATTAAGTGTAATATTTCTTTTTTGAGCAACATACCCTATTCCTTTAATTGTAAGTTCATAGGTACCTTCCTCCAAACGGAAAGAAAAGTTTCCATCAAAATCAGTACTTGCTCCTTTTTGCTTTCCTACAACTTGTACACCTGCTCCAAAAAGAGGCTCTCCAGTTACTGCATCGATAATTGTACCTGAGACAGTATATAAAGCCTTCACTGCTTCAGGAGTTTCTACTTTTTCAGCTTTGGCTACCAATACTACATGAGCACCTTTATTTACATAAGAAATGTTTGTTCTTCTAAATGTATGATCCAACACTTCTTTAACTTTCCAGTCAGATTTATGCAAATGAACATCTTTGGTACTAACTCTTAGTGAATTATCGTAAGCAAAACGTACTTGCGATTGTTTTTCAATCGTTTTGAGAATTGTGGTTACATTGTGTGTGCCTTGTGGCAAATTCACCTTCTCCATCAATACACTTTCTGACTTTGCCCATAAAGTCATGACAGAAAATGTCATAATTAAGAATAATATAAATTGTCTATTCATCATTTAATGTAAGTTTCTATACTTTGTTTTTTTCCTACAATTAATTCTAAGATTTCGATTACCTCTTCCAAGGATTGATTATCAAAGCTTGCACTAATCTCTTTGGTAGCATATTCTTCATCAGTAAGTCGTAATGAAGTTTGATAATGATCTTCCAAAGTTTTGAGTACAGTTGATAAATTTTCTTTTTCAAATGTCAAAACACCTGTTTTCCAAGCAAAAGCATTTGATGATAACACTTCCTCATTTAATGCTTTTTGCTCTGTATCATATGTTCCTCGCATTCCTCTTGTCAAATACAATTTCTCTTCTGTACCAAATGCAACTTTTCCTTCAGTAACATCTACATCAATTTTATTAGATGTCATTTTGATATTAAAAGCTGTTCCCAAAACTTTGACTTTTACATCTTCTGTCAATACTACTTCAAAAGGCTTAGATTTATTTTTACTTACTTCAAAGTACGCCTCTCCTTGTAACTTAACTTGACGAAGGTCATCAGCATATTCCTGTGGGTACTTCAATATTGCTCCCTCATTCAACCAAATCTTGGTTCCATCAACCAATACAAAAGGAGTTTTGGACGATTGTTCTGTACCTACCATCTGTTTCCAAACTGTTGGAGATGGTTGCAACATCCAATTTGTAAACAACCCAATAATCAAAAAAACTGAAGCAATTGCCGCATATTGATATAAAGAAATCTTTCGCTTTACTTGACATTTTTTATCGATACGATTCCAAGCTTTAAACACATTCGGTTCATAAAGGTTTGAAGTTGTTTTCGAAATTTCCCAAATTTTTTGATAAGCTTCGAGATCTTTTTGATTATCGGTTGATTTTTGTGCCCACTTTTCAATCTCACACTTTTCTTCGTGTGAGGATTCATTAGTGATATGTCTTGTTAACTTTCTCAAATTTTTAAAAAACATTTTTGTCTCTCTATTCTTAAAGACAAAGTTTTTGAGAAGTACCCTACCTCTTTTTTGAAAAAAAATAAGTTATTTTCCTCTTAAGCTCAAAAAATCTCTCATTCTCTTCAAAGATTGAGACATTTGTTTCTCTACAGCTTTCACCGTAACTCCCAGTTTAGAAGCTATTTCAGCATAAGAAAGCCCTTCAAATCTGCTTAACTTGAAAACTTCTTGTGAGCGTGGAGGTAATTTTCGGATAGATAAGTTAATGAAGTGTTGTAATTCTAAAAATTCTAATTGATTCTGGCTGTCTTCATCAATTAATAAATTTTCTTCTAATGAAAATGTAGTAACCTGTTGATTTTTCCCTTCTTTGCTATTAAGATAATTCAGAGATGCATTTCTAACAGCTGTAAAAAGATATGCTTTAAGGTTTGTTTCAATAGATAGATTCTCTCGTTTTTCCCACAAATTGACAAAAACATCTTGTACAATTTCTTCTGCTATTTCCCCCTGATGAACAATTGTAATAGCGAACCGAGTAAAAATAGTATAGTGTTGGTTAAAAATTTCTTCAAAAACAGCCTTTTCTCCTTTTTTTAGATAAAGGAGCTGTTCACGTTCATAAGAAAGCTGTTTTTGAGGCATTCCAACAATAATTTATTTTCCATGTCAAATATTGTAAATTCTTGAAGAGAAAACAATATCAAAGATAATTTTTGTAAATTTAGAGATGAATTTTTCAGCATATTTCAAAGAGAACAAACGTTCCTTCTTTTCCTTTGTGTTTTTAGGAGTTGTACCACTTGTTTGTAGCTCTAGTATTACTGCTATTTTGGTAAGTCATGAACAGGAAATGTTATCCTTTGATTGGAAAATGTGGTTGGTATTCTATACTTTAACGTCTGTAACAATGGCATTTGCAATTACACCTACAACTTATATTTCTATTGTCAGTGGATATTTTTTAGGTTGGAATGCAGCAATACCTGTTGTAATTTCTTATTTATTAGCTTCCTATATTGGTTATACATTTGCTAAATTTATTGATAAAGGAACATTCATCAATTATCTTTCTAAATATGAAAAAAGTAAAATTTTCATTAAAAACATTCAAAAGAAAGAATCTGTTATGGTTATTCTAGCAAGAATATCTCCCATTCTCCCTTTTTCAATGATGAATGTTTTACTTTCTATCCTAAAAGTAGATCTTAAAAAGTTTTTAATTGGTGGACTAATAGGAATGCTTCCACGCACATTGTTATCTATTTTTATTGGAATTCAAGTCAAACAGATCAATCAACTTTTTGAGCAAGATGCTTCTTTCAATCAAATTGCTACATTGGTATTGATTATAGTATCATCTGTTGGAATTCTATACTTTATCAATAAAATGATAAAAGTGGAAGAGGTTTAGTCCTTCAATAAAAACACTCTTTGAGAAAATGATTGATTATTGACCCAGCACTTTACAATTAAGGTATTAGGCATATCACTGACAACAGGTATTTCCAATGCTTTTTGATAATCATATAAACCCTCTAAATAGACTCTTCCTAATACATCAGCAACTTGTATATACATAAGATCTGCTACAAAGTTGGAGCGAATAGTAAGTTGTTCTTCATTATAAATTAGTGTAGGATAAACTAATAATGAATTCGGTACTATTGAAACAATTTCTTTTTCGATTTCTTGCCTAAGTATTTGATAATCTGGGATACCATATCCTATACGACTAGTAGGTGCTAAATAATGAGAAGAAGATTTTTCAATGAGTTCAATCCACTCTAAAGGACTAACTAAAGGATATTCTTCCATCAATCCAGCTACCAAACCCGCAACTAATGGAGTAGCATAAGAAGTTCCATTTTTTGAAGCAATATTCCCTCTTGAGTTAATAACTTTTGTTTGAACACCATAAGCAACAACATTTGGTTTTGTCAAAGAATCAGTCACGAAACCATAAGCTGTAAAATTTGCAGGAACCCCTTCTTGATTAACAGCACCAACCGACAAAACACCTTTTGCATCAGATGGAAATGTAATATTTTTCCAATATCCATTCCCTTCGTTTCCTACACTTGTAACAACCAAAATTCCTTTCTCACTTGCCCATTTAGCCGCTTTTGTAATTAATGCAATTTCTGTCCCAATGTCTGATTGTGTATAATTTTGACTTGGATTGTCAAAATCGAAATAACCTAAAGAATTTGATATAATATCAACACCCAAGCTATCAGCTTTCTCAGCAGCTAATAACCAGTTATATTCCTCAATTCTATATTCTGAATAAATATTTTCTGTTCTATACAAAAAATAATTAGCATCATAAGCACTTCCTATGAAACTACTTTCTTGGTATGCACCTAAGATTGACAAAACCTGTGTACCATGATCATGATCATCATAAACATCTGTTTCATTATCTACAAAATCAAAAGTATGTGAAACATCAACTTCTGAAAGATATTGGTCGGTATTTTCAAAACCTGAATCAAAAATAGCAATAGAAATTCCTTTTCCAGTCAAATCATCTTGATGCATAGAAGTAATACCAATTGATTTATTTTGTGCAAAGGTATTTGAATAGTCTGTGGAATCGAGCATAATACCACCTGCCAAAGCACTTTCCATTGCTTCATATTCCTTAACAAAAGAAAAATATGACAAGGTATCTAATTGCTGTTTATTTAAAGAAACATAAGCACCATTTAGCCAATGAGAGGTATACCAAACATTTATTCCCAATGTTTGTAGAGAATTTACATAACTTGGATTGACTGGCAAATCTGTAGTATCAATTGAAATATTAAACCTCTCTCTTCTTTCAATCGCTTTCTCTGATAAGAAAGAGGAAGGGTTTTGGAAGAGACTATCATGTACAGGTTTATCCTTAAAAAAAATAAAGTACTTTTCTGTCTGTGCAGATAAAGATTCAATTGTCAAGTAAAGTAGGAAGAAGAGAAAGAACTTATTCATTTGTTGTCATTAATACTTTTTCTGTGATTTTACCAATAGTTCGTTCGCCAGGTTGTGTAGATAAATTTTCTTTGTATGAGTACACTAAACCCACATTCTTTTGGTAAACCTCTACCTGATCTTTGCTTCCAATAAATGAAGTTTCTTGCTCATATTGTACTTTCAAAGCATTGTCATAAGTCTCTCCATCTATAGTTACCAATTCATCAAAAAAGATAACTTCACCTTCATTAGCTTCAGAAGTATTTAATATGTTTTCATCCCATATTTTTCCCTTGCTTAATGGAAAAGCTAGTTTAAGTAATCTTTGATTGTTTTCTACCCTAATAGCAGAACTACTAGTACGTTTCATTGTCCATACAGAATCCAGTACCCACTCATCTTCTAGTGAAGATTTATTGAAAATTGATAAATAATATGAGAGCTCATCACCATCAGTAACTGTATCTGTAATTTCTTCTCTTGTGTAAAAAATAGTATCAGATTCTTCAAGCAAACCAAAGTTAGTTTCATTCACTTCATATTCCCATACTTGACCAATAGACAAAGGAAAATAATCATATCCTAAATCTACAGAATCTGGAGAAACTGTTTCTGTTTGACAAGAAAATAATCCTAAGCCTAGGATTAATAATAAGTAACAGTTAATTCTTTTCATTTACAATCATTTACTATCTAAAGAACTCTGATAATTTACTAAAAAAATATTAGAGCTAAAATCTTAAACAAAAAAGAAGGTGATTCTTTACAAAATCACCTTCTTTATTAACCCTTAAAAGGAATATTTAGTTTAGTACTTTACAACTTTTGTACTTACTGTTCCTTCACTTGTCACCAATTGAAGAGTATAAATACCTGGTATTAAGTTTTCAGAAATTTGCTTAATACCTTGTGCTTTTGTAATTATTGCTACTGCTTGACCTTGTACATTATACAATACAATATCAACATCTACCAATGTACCTAAATCAACTTGTAATAATGTCGTGAATGGATTTGGATATACAGCTACTCCAAACTCAGCCAACTCTTCAATGCTTACATCATCTACTTTTGCAGTGATAGAAATTGGGCTTTCCTCAGTTACCTCGTTTTTATCATTATCTTTTACAATTACCTTCACAGAATATGAACCAGACTCTGTAAAAGTAAAAGAAGCACCATAAGTGTCATCATCTGTTTCATCACCTGTAATTGTCTCATACTCTTTACCATCTTTTTCGATTACAAAAACTACTGAAGAGATTGTTCCATCAGCATCTGTTGCAGAAACTTCAAAATCAACAGCATCTTCCCCATCAGTTTCAACATCTTTGGTAGGTGCTGTAAATGAAACTTCTGGGTTTAATTCTACAAACTCCACAACAATAGAATTTGTATTTTCTTTTTCTACTTCTTTTCCATCATTATCTGTTACAATAACTTTTACAGAATAAGAACCTGATTCAGTAGGTGTCCAAGAAACACCATAAGTATCATTGCTACTTGTTTCAAGACCTGTCAATGTTTCATACTCTTTACCATTTTTTTCAACTACAAAAACTACTGAAGAGATTGTTCCATCAGCATCTGTTGCAGAAACTTCAAAATCAATTGCATCTTGACCATCACTATCAACCTTTGATGTTGGTTTTGTAAAAGAAACTACTGGACCTACACAATTCTTTACAGTAGCTGTGATAGCTGTTCTTCCACAAGAAGCACCTGAAGAAACCTCCCAATCATATAAACCAAGATATTGACTTGTTGAATTTGCCCAACCAGTTTTTGCAGCCATATGCTTAATTGTCATGATACCATCATAAGGTGTTCCATAAAAAGAATTATCATCAACTGTTGTTGCTAACCAAATTGGACCAGAAACCTCTACTCGATAATCTTCACCAGCTGTCACATCAATTCCTACAGGAACTCTCATTTTTCCTGCCACAGCAGCACGAGTTACTGAACCAACTACATTTTTATCTTTGTCTACAACACGGATGGTAATGTCTCCAGTAGAACCTACATAAGTTGTAATGTAATCAATTGTGAAATCAGAATGGAAATCAACAACTAATGCTCTATAGTTACTACTTGATCTATCCAAAGGAATTGTTGGAGTCCAACCTTTGTCAAAGTTTGCACCATTTCCTGCATAAGGAGGAGCTACTGTTTCTGAAACAGCCGGTTTCTCAATATATAATGTTGTCGTTTTTGAGATTGTTGTCGTGTAGTTTTCACCTTTATGAACAGATGATCCTCCTGTTTCTTGTGTAAACCATGAATATTGTCCAGGAGTTATTGTCTCAAAAGTTACTTCTCCTGCCTCACAAACAGAAAGTTCTTCAACTTCTACAGAAGTTGCCTCAATCACATCTACACAAGTTGATTTTGTAGGACATTGACTTCCACTAGTTGGATTATGTACATAATCTATACAGTATGTACCAGACGCAGTGGCATTATAAATTTGTTGAGTTGCTCCAGCAACCACATTTCCATCTTTTGTCCATTTATAAGAAAAGTTATCTCCATTCACACTAGCATCTAATGCTACAGAAGAAACACCACACAAACTCTTTGTAAACCCTAGTTTTGGTTCAGAACAAACAGTACCTGCATCCATAATTTCATCAACAGCATTCATCAAAGAATATTGATCTGTACGATCTTGTGTCAATTCCCAAATCATCACACCATTCAATCCTTGATTCAAAGCATAATTACATTTTTGTTGTAAAGTTGCTTTACCATTATATTGCCATCCAAAATAAGTATCTGCATTATAAACAGTAGCTGCATCTGTAGGGCCTGCAAGTTCAGCATAACCTTTACCTTCACCTCCTCCTGTAGGACGAGCATAAAAAGGTAAACCTAATCTAAACTTTGATTTACTAAATCCTTTTGAAATTGACCAAAAGTTTACACTTTGTTGAGAAAAAGAATAAGTTGAGTGATTATTCTCTAATGTATTGTCATAAACCATTAAATGGTAAAAATCAATATAAGCATCACTAGCAGCAGTATAAGCTCCAGAGTTATATTGTAAAGCAGGAACTGCTACTGAAAGCTCTTTATTAGGACCAATTTTTTGTTTAATTGCCTTTACTAATTCTAACACTTGATTTGATTGCCAGTCTGCTGGAAATTCCCAATCAATATCAACACCATCCAAACCATAAGTTGTAATTGCATTATTCAACTCTGTTGCTAATTTCTGGCGAGCACTAGAACTATTTGATACTGTTGGAAAAGTACCTGATGTACCATCACCACCTATAGATAAATGTACTCGAACAGCATTATTTTTAGCTGTTTGTATAGTAGAAGCAAAACCTGCTGGTAATACAATAGAACCATCAGTTTTTAATTCAGCAAAACCATAAACCAAGTCAGTGATCTTGTCATACTGAATCTTACTCTTATCACCATAAGAAGGTACATACCCTACTACTCTTTGGGCAAAAGAGATCGTAGCAAGCAAAATACCTGTCATTAGTAAAGTAATCTTTTTCATAAACTTTTTTAATTTTGTTTAATAAATCGAATGTGTAATGTAAGAATTTTTCCCCAAAAATTAAAATTAAATATCAATATAGTTATATTTCAAAAAAGTACTAAAAAAAACACCCCTTACTTCTAAGGAGTGTTTAACAATTCGATTGAGAAGTTTTATCTTATTTTGATAAGTCAAGCATTCTTTCAATTGGCTTGATTGCTTCTATACTAATTTCTTCAGGAACCTCAACAGCAGGACTTTCATTTTTCAAACAGTTATAAAGCTTTTCTAATGTATTCACTTTCATAAAGTGACATTCACTACAAGCACATGTATTATCCTCTTTTGCTGGCAATGGAATCAATGTTTTGTTTGGAACATCTTGTGCCATTTGATGGAGAATTCCAACTTCTGTTCCTACAATAAACTCAGTAGCAGGATTTTCTTGTGCATATTTCAACAATTGAGTAGTAGAACCAATAAATTCAGCAATTTTCAAAATATGAGCTTCTGACTCTGGGTGAGCAATTACTTTAGCTTTTGGATTTTCCTCAATTAACTTCATTAGTTTTTCAGCAGAAAATGCTTCATGC
>JAAEPT010000081.1 GCA_024232295.1 Cytophagales bacterium | reverse complement strand
CCAATAAATTCAGCAATTTTCAAAATATGAGCTTCTGACTCTGGGTGAGCAATTACTTTAGCTTTTGGATTTTCCTCAATTAACTTCATTAGTTTTTCAGCAGAAAATGCTTCATGCACAATACATGATCCATCCCAAAGAACAATATTCTCTCTTCCTGTAATTTTTTGAATATATGCTCCCAAGTTTTTATCTGGAGCAAAAATAATTGGTTGGTCTTCTGGCAAAGAATTTACAATCTTCTCTGCATTAGAAGAAGTACATACCAAATCGCTCAATGCTTTGATCTCAGCAGAACAATTGATATAAGTAATTACTTTATGATCTGGATATTGCTTTTTAAACTCAGCGAATTCTGTTGGAGGACAACCATCAGCCAATGAACAACCTGCTTCCAAATCAGGTAATACAACTTTCTTATTAGGGTTTAGGATTTTAGCAGTCTCTGCCATAAAATGCACACCTGCAAATACGATAATATCAGCATCTGTCTTAGCAGCTTCTTGTGAAAGCCCCAAACTATCACCTACATAATCAGCAATGTCTTGAATTGCACCATCCTGATAGTAATGTGCTAAAATTACTGCATTTTTCTCCTCCTTCAGTCTCTTTATTTCTGCTACTAAATCTAATCCTACTTCTGTTGCCATAACCATTGTTTTTAATTGACGATACAAATATCTGTCTTTTCCATTAGAATGAAAAATTCTTTGATCAGATAATTTATGTAAAATATACGCAATTACATTTTATATGTTACATAAAACACAAAAAAGCTGTCTTAATAGATAAGACAGCTTTTTATAAAACTTTTAAATATATTATTATCTCATGATCGTTTGTGTACGATCAGGTCCAATTGAAACCACACTAATTGGTGTTGATAATTTATCCTCCAAATAAGAAACATAATCTTTCACTTCTTGAGGAAATTCCTCATAAGATTTTACATTTTCCAAAGAACAGTTCCAACCTTGAACCTCTTCATAAATTGGAGACTCAATATCCTCTAAATCATAAGGCAATGTTTCTGTTACCTCACCATTTTTCAATTTATAAGCAGTACAAACCTTAATTGTTTCAAAACCATCCAATACATCTGTTTTCATCATCATCAATTCAGATGTACCATTCAAATCATTCACATACTTAATTGCTGGCAAGTCAATCCAACCACATCTACGTTTTCTACCAGTAGTTGCTCCAAACTCTCTTCCTACAACACCTAAGTTCTCACCATCTTGATCAAACAACTCTGTTGGGAAAGGACCACCACCTACACGTGTACAATATGCTTTTACAATCCCTAATACTCGTCCAATATTTTTAGGAGCAATTCCTAAACCTGTACAAGCACCAGCAACTGTTGTATTAGAAGAAGTAACAAATGGATAAGTACCATAATCAATGTCCAACAAAGACCCTTGAGCACCTTCTGCCAAGATTGTTTTTCCTTCTCTAATGTATTGGTTTATTAATACTTCAGAATCAACTAACTTGAATTTTTTCAAAAATTCTACAGAAGCAAAAAATTCTTTTTCTCTTTCTGAAAAATCTTCTTCATAATTATAAAAGCCTAAGATTTCACGGTGTTTGGCCACCAAAGCATCATATTTTGCTTGGAAATCATCAGACAAGATATCACCTACACGCAAACCAGAACGACCAATTTTATCTTGATAAGTAGGGCCAATTCCTTTTAGTGTAGAACCAATTTTATTTTTTCCTTTTGAAGCCTCATAAGCTGCATCTAGAGCTCTATGAGAAGGTAGAATTAATTGAGTTTTTTTGGAGATGTAAACATTTTTTGTCAACTCAATATCGTATTTCAATAATTTCTCAGCCTCATCTTGGAAAATCACAGCATCCAAAACTACTCCATTACCAATGATATTGATAATATGTGGATGAAAAACACCTGAAGGAACTTGATGTAAAACATGCTTAATACCATCAAATTCTAATGTATGTCCTGCATTTGGACCTCCTTGAAAACGAGCAACAACATCATACTTTCCAGCAAGATAATCTACAATTTTACCTTTACCTTCATCACCCCATTGTAAACCTAATAATACATCTACAGCCATTTTTCTCTATGCTTTATTCAGTTTTTCAATTGCTTCTTGACGATTAGAAACAATCAAAAACACAGTATTTAATTTCGTAACATTCAACATTTTTTCAACAGGCATAGATGGTTTCATAATAATGACCTCTCCACCCCTTTGTTGATCTAGCTCATTATATAGTGTCAATAAAACACCTAAGCCACCACTATCTATGGAAGATATTTCTTCCATCTCAATAATAAGATGCAAAACAGTTGTATTTTTTTGCAAACAATTATTAATCAAATTAACAATTTGCAAACCATAATCTTGTCCTGCAAACTCACCTCCTAGAGACAAAAAAACAATATTATCTTCTATGTTAGTTTCTATTTTCATAAATCCATACTAAGGATTACTTTTCTTCATCTTCTTCTTGAGAAGGAGTATTATTCTTTAACTGACAATCAGCACAAACTCCATACAAGTTGAGAGAATGGTGCATAATCTTAAAATTAAGTAATTCACCCACCATTGTTTTTATATTTTGGATTCTTGGATCACAGAACTCAACCACCTTTCCACACTCAACACAAATCACATGATCATGTTGTTTGTATCCGTATGATTTTTCGTATTGAGCTAAGTTTTTACCAAATTGGTGTCTACTTACCAAATCACATTCTACTAACAAATCCAAAGTATTATAAACAGTTGCTCTACTCACACGATAATTTTTATTTTTCATACTGATGTAAAGGTTTTCTACATCAAAATGACCATCACGAGAGTAAATTTCCTCCAAAATCGCAAAGCGTTCTGGAGTCTTACGTAACCCTTTATTCTCTAAATAAGCAGTAAATATCTGCTTAACTTCACCGTATATTTTTGTATTAAGTGCCATAAACTCAAATTCCAAAGGTCGCTAATTTAAGCATAAAAAAACAAACTAAAAATTTTTACTTTCCTTTCACGGAATAATAATGTTATTTTGACAACAAAGTAAGATTTTGGCAAACCTTATGGACAATAAAAACATCTTTTTAAGACATACAGCACAAACTTCTCCCTTTCCTTTTGCAATAGAAATAGAGCGAGCAGACGGAATCTATTTGTATGACAAACAAGGTAAAAAATACATAGATTTGATCTCTGGAATCAGTGTCAGTAATTTAGGTCATGGACATCCAAAAATAAAAGAAGCTATCAAACAACAAGTGGACAAACACTTATTTGTAATGGTATATGGTGAATACATTCAAGATAGTAATGTACAACTTGCCAAAAAGTTAGCGGATCTTCTCCCTCCCAACTTAGACACTACTTATTTTGTGAATTCTGGTACAGAAGCAAATGAAGGAGCACTCAAACTTGCCAAAAGGCATACTGGACGTACAGAAATCATTGCTTGTTATGGGGCTTATCACGGAAGCACTCATGGTTCTCTAAGTATCTCAAGTAATGAAGTAAAAAAAGCAGCTTTTCGACCTCTTCTGCCTGATGTTAAGTTCATACATTTTAATAAAGAAGAAGATCTAGAATTAATCACTCAAAAAACGGCTTGTGTAATCATAGAACCTATACAAGGAGATGCAGGAGTACGGATACCCTCCAAATCTTACTTACAAAAACTCAGAAGAAAGTGTAATGAGACAGGAACAGTTTTAATTTTTGATGAGGTTCAGACAGGTTTTGGAAGAACAGGAAGTTTATTTGCTTTTGAACAATTTGATGTTGTGCCAGATATCCTAACTATGGGAAAAGCAATGGGTGGAGGAATGCCTATTGGTGCTTTTACTACTTCTTATGATATGATGCAAAAATTAACACATAATCCTATGCTTGGACATATTACTACATTTGGAGGACATCCAGTAGTATGTGCATCTGCTCTTGCTTCATTGAACGCTCTAATTGATGAGAAAATAATTGATGATGTTCACAAGAAAGGAGATCTGTTTTTAACAAAACTAAAACATCCACTCATTAAAGAGATTCGTTCAAGAGGATTGATGTTTGCCATTGAAATGGAAAACTTTGAGATCGTAAATCAAGTGGTTGAAAAATGCTTAGAACTTGGCTTAATTGGCTTCTGGTTTTTGTCTACAAAAAATAGCTTCAGAATTGCTCCACCACTCATTATTTCTATTGAAGAAATAGATCAAGCTTGTGAAATCATATTACAAAGCATGCAACATGTTTATCAACAAAATCCTAAGCTAATAGAATAAAAAAACACTTTAGTCTAAAAAATAAAATGCCTTACAATGCTATGTAAGGCATTTTTTATATACTCAAAACACAAAAATATTAAAAATATCCATTTTTTATTACATACAACAAACTACTATATCTTTTACTAACAGATATAATAAAAATGCGTTTTATAGCGTCTAATGATAGTAAAAAGGCATTTCATAAAAAAAAAACAAAAAAAATATTGACAACTACCAAATATTCCTTACATTTGTATTAACAGTAAAGGGAAACACAAACTAAATAAAAAGACTATGGGTGAGGAAGTAGAAGAAATCTGGAAAGAAGTTAAAATGAAGAACTTCGGAGAAGGCGGTATTCGTTATCAAGTATCTAGCTTAGGTCGTATCAAGAGCTTTGCATATGGTAGCAGAGACGGTCGCGTTCTTAAGGGCGGAAACGTCCAAGGATATAAAATGGTCGCTTTCATCAAAAATAAAACTGAAAAAGAAAGTCATTATGTACACAAATTAGTTGCTTCTTATTTCTTGGAAGAGCCAAGAGAAGATCAAAAATTTGTAATCCATAAAGACTGGAACAAACAAAATAATGCTGCTGCCAATTTAGCATGGGCTAATAAGAAAGAGCAACAAGCACATAGAAACTCAAATCCTGAAGGTCGCAAGATCATGTACTCTAAATTAAATGAAGAGCAGGTAAAAGAATTGAAAAAAGAATTACGTTCTGGATCTACTCGTTTAAGAGTATTATCTGAGAGATTCGGAATTACATTAACTCAAATCAATCGTATTCGTAACGGAGAAAACTGGGCTCACGTAACGCTTGATGATGAGGATTAGAAAATATTGAAAATCTTTTCATGTTTTAAGTTTAAGGTTAGAAGAGGCTGTTGCAGAAATGTAACAGTCTTTTTGTATTTTTAGGCAAAACTTAATTCAATGCAAGAAATTTACTATAAACAAAACCCCTACTCTGCCCCTATCATATTAGGTTGCATATTTTTATTTTTCATACAAGTTTTTCTGGGATCACTTATTTCACCTACTCTTATTTACAGTGCTAGTATTTACATAGTAGTTGCTACCATTTATTTTAAGTTTCAAAAAAAAGAGTCTTTCATCATTTTCAATGAAGATAATCTTCAAATTGAAGGAAATCATTATTCTTGGAATGATGTAAAGGGAGTAAGTTTTATTGTACAAAAAAACGAACAACAAGAAATCATTCATTGTATTGAATTACAGATAGAGAAAGAATCTATTATCATCAATCAACAAGAAATAAAAGATTTCAGTAAAACTGCCTTTGAATATTCCATTAAATCTTTTCAAGATGCCTACAAAAAGAAGATAGAAAAAGAAAAAGGAGAATATACTCTTAGCCCTATAGAAGAAAAACTACAGATTCAATACCCTTCACTACTAAAGGAAAAACTAGAAAAGAATAATCAAAAGGTAAGTATCCAACAAATAGAATTCACACTTTTAAGTAGTCACAAACAAGAACATTCAACAATTCTTGAACTTTCTAAGCTTGCCAACGAAAAAATTGACATTCTCCAAAACAATGCAATTGCCATTGCACAAAACCAAGAAGGTTTTCTATTTATACTAATTAATGAATTATCATTATTTTATAGTGATTTTAATGCAAACACACCTCCTGTTCTTATTTATAAACACTGGAACAAGCTTTTTGAGGACTACACACTACATAAAGAACTAAATGATTTTGAAACTTTACAACACGAACTTCCAGAAGAAAAAGGAATCATAAAGTTTCGGGTAGTAGAAAATCAAAAAAACAACGCTAGTTTATCTTTTCAGTATCAAGAAAAACCTTTCGCCAATGAATTGATTTTAGTCTTTTCTTGTACTTTCTCAATGGACGACTCACAATCTATTTTTGAATATGAAGCCATCTTCTTAGATTATAACAAACAAAAAGAATATCACCCTTTCCTTCTACACAACCTCAAACTAAGTACCTTAAAATTTACTCAGCAAGCTTGGATTAGTAAAGGATTGAGTAATGAAGAATGGGAAAAAGTTATTGAATTGCTAGATTAATCTTACTATAAACGATAAAATCATGATTAAAAAGATAATTTCAGTTCTATTCATTTTTATTACTATTGTTGGATTTTCTCAATCAAAAAAAGAAATAGAACAATCGATATTAAATGTTATTACAAATCAAAACTATACAATACCTTCCACTTCTGAATACAGAAAGAGTATTCCTAACAACATAATTCCTGATGAAAAATTAACAGAAAATATAAATTCAATTCAAAAAGAAGTCAATGAAGAAAAAAATAAAGTCCAAAAACTAGACATAACAAGCTTAAATGTAATATTTGAAGACATACACTCTTTATATTTTGGGACGCAATATCTCTTCTTAATAAAAACTAATTCAAAATCCTTTGTAGGTAATATTTCATACATAAATGATTATAAGTCATCCTTAGTTGGTCAATTAACTATTATTGAAGGAACAGAAAATGATTTGTTTAATATTGCATCAACAACAAATAAAGGAATTTCTGACGGTATTCTTTACTATTTAACATTGAATAGTAAAAGTGAAACCGAGAATCGAATTAAAGCATTAAATTTATTTTTGGATAAACACTCTACATTCTATGATTTCAAAGCCTGCTTTACAATAATTAATAAAGTGTCTTTAACTTTTGAAGAACTCCCCTATTCTGATGTAAAAAAATGGATAAACACTATTAATTCCCTTGATAAACACAATCTCAACAAACAACAAAAAGAAGAATTCAAAAAAATACAACTTAATATTTACCAGCATTTCAACAAAAAAGATCCTAATAATGGATACTATAAAGCTCTATATATTCAAGAACTTATAGAACAAAAAAAGCATGAGAAACTACAACATGAACTAACTAAAATCAATTGTAACACATTACAAGAAATAAAGTATTTAGAACAAGTATTACCTTACATAAATACAGAAGAAGTTAACCTACCAAAATTGCCCTGCATTAATTTAACACCAAAAACAGAAGATGATATAAATATAAAGTTAAACAAAACAACTTTTTCTCGAGGAGAAGTATTAGAAGTAACTTTTGAAATATCAACAGATGTAGATCTTGAAGAAAATATTCAAATATTCTTTTTAGAAAATGGTCGTAAACTACCTGTAAGAGATTTAAAGTTAAAAAAAAGGATTAGTTCTTCCACAACACCTATTCAACAAACAATTAGTTTTGAAATCATAATATCTCAAAAGAAATACATAAAAAGCGTAACATATTTAGTAGAAAAATAACCAAATCCATCATAATCATTCAAAAAAGACACCTAGTTATTCATCTCCAAAACAGAACACAATGCTATATACAAAAAGATACCTCTTATTACTCCTTGCTCAAGTCACATTAATTTGTACTGTATTTTCTCAAACGACTAATACAATTGATGAGTTTATGTCCAATTCAAGTTATTATAGTAGTTTTAATTCTGGTATTGGTACAGTCAACACATCACTTAATAATAATGACTTTTCAAGTGGTAATAGTAGCTTAAACATCAACTATACTTTTACTTCTGCTAATGGAGCTTTCTTTTCAGTCCTCAGAAATTATACTACTACTCAACAAGATTATTCTTTTCTTACCACTGGTTTTTCAATTGACCACAAAGGAGGAGATATAAATGATAAAATTAGTATTAGACTATGGGAAGATATTAACGGAAATGGGGTTTTTGATGGAGAAGATGAAGTTTTTGAATCATCTGACATTGCAACAGGAAATTCTAACTGGAAAACTTCTTTTTTTGACATCACAGCATTTACAAAAGTTACTGGTAATGGAAATGGACAAATAGAGCTAAATAGAATAAGAGCTTGGGACATTAAAATATCAAACTCAAGTTCCATTACACATAGTAATAATATACTTATTGACAATTTCCAACTTCATTCAAATTATAATCCTCAAAATTTGGGAACCAGTAAACTAACAGGATCATTTATACAACTATGGAATACTACAGGTTGTAAATGTGGAGAATGGGAACAAGAGCGATGGGATGCTGAATTCAAAAAAATGAAACAGGCTCAGTTAGATTATTTAGTTGTCCAATATAGTGTATATGACAATTTAAGTTGGTATTCTCCTTCTAATATTCCTTCTGTAATTTACAAAATGTCCACACTTAATCGAATGGTAGCTGCTGCTGAGAAATTCAATATGAAAATTCATTTTGGGTTATACTTTGATGAAACATGGAATTCTTCCAATAAATCCTTAGCATCTACTTACTCATCTATTCTCAACAAACATAAAACAGTTGCTAATGAACTATGGACTTTGTTTGGAAACAGTCCTGCTTTTGGGGGATGGTATATACCACAAGAATTAAATGATCTTGAGTGGCAAAATGACAATGAAAAAACATTATTATTCAACTGGATCAAAGATGTTACTGATTATACAGAATCCTTATCTGCCAATTATCCTATCATGATAGCTCCCTTCTTTAACTTATGGCAACCTGCAGATAAACTAGAAACATGGTACAATGAACTATTAAGTATTTCAACCAACCTTGATAGAATATACCCTCAAGATGGTGTAGGAATAACACTTAAAAATCCTGACTACCATATCCCTCTTTATTTTTCTGCCATAAAAAGAGCTTGTGATAATCATAACAAAACATTTGGTGCTACAATTGAATCCTTTCATCAAACTTCAGGTTGGCCAATAAATAATGGAACATTTTCAGCTACTTCAACCGATATTGAAATTTTGAAAAAGCAATTATGGGCAGTTAATGAACAAGAAACATTTGAATTAATTCAATTTAGTTGGTCTTATATGCAACCTGATCTTACACCTCAATCAACCCAACTATATGATGATTATTCTAGTTATTTAGCAGATATCTCTCTTATATCGAATACTAACCCTATTAATGATCAAGACTTTTCTGTCTACCCTAACCCAACAAGCTATAAAATATTCATCACTTCAAAAGAAACATTAAAAAAAGTACGATTATATTCAACAAATGGGGTTTTACTATTAAATACTGAATCCAAGCAAATAGACCTTTCTTCCTTACAACAAGGAATATACATTTTAGAAATAGAATTTGATGAACACATTGCTCAAAGAAAAATTATAAAACGATAAAAAAGATCTCATCATAAAAAACTAAAGTTTGCGATATGAAAACAATGACAATCCCAGATAATGAGCTTGAAACATCACAGGTCATTCAAGTTTTTGATTATCATAATACTCAAGAGATTTCCAAGCAGCAAATTGTTCTAAATAAAAATACATTTAGTTTTTTGATAGAAGGAACTAAGGAAGTTCATTTTGATAATTCCTCACTATCAGTGGATAATTCAGAATTTCTTTTAATGAAGTCAGGACATTGTTTGATGACTGAGAAGCTTTCTGAAAATCAACATTATAGAAGTATTCTTCTGTTTTTTTCTAATGAATCACTTTTAAATTTTATTCAAAAAAATCAGATAAAGACTACAAAAGTAGCTAGACATCAATCTATTTTTGCATTCAAACATGATGAATTCATTCAAAATTTCATCAAAAGTCTAATAGATATATCTAAATTTTCGGGAAATGTTAAAAGTAAACTGATTGAATTAAAGTTTGAAGAAATTATGCTTTATCTGTCAGAAAAATATGGGACAGATTTCTTAATCTCTCTACTAGTAGGAAGTGAAGATTCGATTCAAAAATTTACTAGTACAATTGAAAGTAATGCTTTAAACAAATTGACTCTGAAAGAATTAGCTTTTCTATGTAATATGAGCATTTCTACTTTCAAGCGAGAATTTAAAAAACACTATTCAGAATCTCCTATCAAATGGTTTCTGAACAAAAGACTAGAGTATGCATCATACTTAATGAAACAAAAACACAAAAGTCCATCAGAAGTTTACTTTGAGATTGGCTATGAAAACTTATCTAGCTTTATACAAGCCTACAAGACAAAATATGGAATAACCCCCAAACAACACCAAGTCGAATGAGCTTTTAGCAACACTTTTTGAACCTATAGCTCAACCAAAATCATTTGAAACCTACTAAATTTGTATCATAAATTTTAACATAATTATACAATGAAAACAGTAAGTTTAGTAGCAGTATTATCTTTGATAATTTCTGTATCAGTATCTGTCTTTGGACAAAAAACATTCACACTATCAAGTAAAGACTTGGGGGGGCAAGGCACAAAAGGACTAGAATTTAATGGATTTGGATGTTCTGGAGAGAATAAATCGCCACAATTATCTTGGGAAAATGCACCTGCAGGAACAAAAAGTTTTGCAATTACTATGTATGACCCTGATGCTCCAACTGGAAGTGGATTCTGGCACTGGGTTGTATTTGATATTCCTGCTAACACAAACGAACTTGTAGCAAATGCAGGAAATGTAAAACTAAACCTAACACCAAAAGGAGCTATTCAAAGTATCACAGACTATGGAATGAAAGGATTTGGAGGTCCTTGCCCACCAAAAGGACATGGATTACATCAATATATTATCACTGTTTATGCTTTAAAAACTGACAAATTGGGAGTTGATGAAAATACAAATCCTGCAGTGGTTGGTTTTAATCTTTGGAACCAAACATTAGCAAAAGCAAGTATTGTTGCATATTATCAGAGATAATAAAAACATGAACTAACATCAAAAGGTGATTTTCTTAGAAGGTCACCTTTCTTATTTTTAAAACCTTACCAAAGCGTTTTCGTTCTATTACAAATTATCTTATGTAAAAAACCTTACCATCATGATTGATGCAGTAACAACTAATTTATCTAAAGAAATACTTCATAAAATGTCTATTCATGACATTGTTTATGCAGAATCAACTGCACCAGGTGGTATGGGAAATTCAGGAGGTATTATTATCTATATTTTTGAAAATAATAACTTGATTTGTTATGAAACCAACATTCACATGAATGAAAGTTTATATGACAAAGCAGATGATTTATTACTTAATCATTCAAAAAGAGACTTCATAAACCAAACACAAGGTAAAACAACCATTTTCAATCTTTATGATGCAGGAATGGGAAATTGTGTCTTTTTAAATCGAAATATGGAATTCGAAACAAAAGAAGAGTACTCCAATTACTTTACAATAAATAAAAATAACAAAAAGTATAAAATCTTCAGTTCTGTCCCTCCAGTGTTTAAAGTTGTTGCCTTCTTAATCAGTACTGAAGAATATAAAAAGTAAATCATATAATGAACTGAGAAACACACTAATGAATAAATTAATAAACATTATACTCATAAGCATACTAATAACAAGTTGTGACTATCACACAATAACAAGAATTAATAACCAATCAAATACAGACATAATTGTTGAAATTGACTTTGATTCAAGTTCCAATATTATAAATAATCAAGAAGGTTTAATTACAATCTCAATTGATACTATAAAGAATAATGGACGTTATAAAATGATTTCTAATTCAAGTGGTAAAATAGAGTTCAATACTGGAAAATATCCATATTTTTCAGGTTTAAAAAAAATTAGTGTTCTTTCAAAAAATGACACTTTAACTCTAAAAACTAAAGATGATATGGTAAAAGCTTTCAATGCCCAGAAAGAAGAATATAATGGATTTTATGATTTAACAATAAAAAGGTGACTTTTTGATAAAATCACCTTTTCAAGTTTTATAAATAGCCTACACTATCTTAATTGATTTCCTTTTTAAGAATTGTAGAAATTACGATATCTACATCTGGCCACAATTTTGTAATTCCATCAGCACCTGCATGTAAATCTTTACACTCAAGGTTTAACGCTTCGATACCTGCTTGACCATTCCAGTTATTTACATCCATTGTTCCTTTTACTGTAATTTTTTCACCCTCTACAGCACAAGTAACTGGTAATTCTTTTTCGATACCATTGAATGTAATGGCAATAGATCCTGTACCATCTTCGTTCAAGCTTTTCACTTGACCAGTAATATTTTCAGTCTCAGATAACATACCAAAGAAAAACTTCATAATACGACTATCTCTTACTTCATTTCCAGTAACAGTAGCACTTACAGGAATACTAAACTTAGCACCTTTCACTACATCAAGAGGGTTTTCTGAAGCTAACACATTCGTAACATTTACAGTTGTAAACTGTCCTCCTACCCCTTTTTTATCAGTAGTTTTATAAGCAGTCCAACTAACTTTTGTGCTATCATTCTGATACAAATAAGTTGTTTTACCACTTTCAGGTGTCACAGCAGAATCTGTTGTTTCTACATTTGTTGTAGTTGTAGTATTTTCTGTATTTTTCACTTCATTTCCACCACCACAAGAAACAAGTAAAAAAGCTGCTGCAATTACACTAGTTGTTAGAACCTTTTTCATTACTTTTTAGATTAAAATATTTATTTGAAACAATAGTATTTTGTCATAATATGTTATTAGTAAGCTTATACCTCATTGAGGTAAAATCATTTCATATTCACAACACTTAGTTTTTTACCTTAAGAAGTATCTAATAAACCATTACAAAATCCAATGGTTTAAGAAAGTAGAAAAAAGTCAAAAAACAAAAATTTGTACAAACAAAAAAGAAGGGTTTCCCCTTCTTTTCTTAACTTATTTCTCTCAATTCTTCTTTTTGCTTTTTTGTTAGTTTTTGAACAACCAAATCATAAGAATGAGTTATTAATTCTTTTATGAATTCATCGGATAGTTCACCATCCATATAAACAGAGTTCCAATGTTTTTTACTCATATGATAACCTGGCTTAATAGCTTCTTCATACTCATACCTTAATTCCAAAGCCTTTTCAGGATCGCACTTTAAGTTAACATATTCAAATGAATCAATATTTGTAATTGCAAATATCTTTCCCATTACCTTAAAGCACAATGTTGAATCATCAAATGGTAACTCTTCAGTAACTCCTAGTTTCTCCAGACAAAAAATTCTAAACGATTCAATATCCATAATTAATAAGCTGGAGATGGTAAATCATCAGCAATCTGTCTTCCTACTCTAGGAAAACATTCTCTCATAATGGTATTCATATTATCTGTATCTACCAAACAAAGTACCTCACATTTATTACCAGCAACTTTGTTACCTTGTTTATCAAAGATAGAATAATGAGCTACAAACTTTTTGGTAGTATTTCCATTTCTGACTGCCTTTATCAATTCTACTTGATTGATAAACACAACATAATCAGCACTATACTTTTTCTCTAAGAAAGGAAATATAGTAGCATCCTTTACTTGTGTTGCATAATATGTTTTCTCAAACTTTGTTTTCTTTTTGGAAGGAGCAGACCAAGATGTACTTGTATATGAAGTAGAAGAACCATTTTTATTCAATACTTTTTCATAAGTATATCCAACAGCACGATAAATTTTCTCTAGATCTTTCTCCGTATTTTTCAACCCTCCCCCTAATAGATAAAATGCTTCATAAGAAACTGGCTGAATACTCTTGCTAAGCTCTACTCTAAATGTCTCTCTTAATTCAGAAGAACTAATTCCTGCATTAGCAGTAACTTTTTCATCAACATCAGAAAAGTATAAATTTGGATAGAAAGGTACAACCAGTACTTGTTCCATTTCTTTATTCACCTTCAATTCTCCAGCAGATGTATATTTCTCACTATTTACATTGCTTTCTTCAGTATCGATCTCTGTTACTAGACTAATAGTAGATGCGGTCATTGTCTGAGAAGAAGAGGTATTCTCTGTATTTTGTGGAGTATAAACATTCTCTACCCTCTTACTTGGAGATTGTAGAAAAATAATTTGCCCCTCTTTCAAAGGTTTATTTTCATTCCAAACCATCAAATCATTTACAGAAACCTTTGCTTTGCGAGCAATAGAATAATAAGTATCTCCTTTTGCCACTAAATGCTTTTTGTTTCCTTGACTATCTGAGGTTTGGGCAGGAACAACAGCCTTATCTGTAGGAATGTATACAAACTGTCCTACTTTCAAAGATTTATTCTTGAGTGAAGGATTATATTTAATCAATTCGGCAACAGGTAAATTATGTTTCTTTGCAATGCCATAAAGCGTTTCTTTGGGTTGTACCAAATATTTGATACACACCATTTTTTTCACATGTGACACTCCTACAGAATCTTGCACAGAAGCCCAAGCAGAACTATTAAGCAAGTAAGCAAGAAACAATATAGTGATTGGTAGAATGTTTTTAATCTTTATCATCTTCAAACACAGTTATAAACCGCAATTTACACAAAAGTCACTAAACTAATAAAGACTTACAGCGAAAAAATAACGGCTTTTATCCAAATATTAAAGCAAGTGTATCTCTTCCCATCAAAAAGATCATCAAAGTCATTAAGATTAACATACCGACTTTCATGGCTGTTTCCATAAACTTTTCTGATGGTTTTCTACCTGCAATCATTTCATACATAATGAACATTACATGACCTCCATCTAAACCAGGAATTGGTAAGAAGTTCATAAATGCCAATGCAATTGAAATGAAAGCTGTGATGCTCCAAAATGCTTGCCAATTCCAGAAAGTAGGAAATGCTTTCGCCATTCCAACCACACTTTGTACTTGTTTATAACCTTCAATTTCTGGATCAAAAATAAGCTTGAATTGCTTTACATTATACACTAAGCTTTGGAAAGCTTTTGCGATTCCAGCAGGAAATGATTCAAAAAAGCCATACGTTGTTGTTGCAAACTTAACATCCATACCTGCATACACACCAATACGTCCTTCTGGACTAATTGCTACTGGCTGTTTTAATACTTCTCCATTTCTTAGGATAGAGAAAGGTAATGTTTTACCTTTATTTGCCTTAATTACTTTTACAATTTCATGATAGAAAAACAAGGAATCACCATTGACACCTACAATTTTATCTCCTTTTTGTAAGTTAGCTTTTTTTGCTCCAGACCCTTCTACCAAACTATCTACTACAAATGGCATCCTTAAACGGAAATAGTTTTTACCACCATTTTGCACCATTGTCTTCAAGAATGTTTTAGTTACTGGAACTCTAACTTCTTTTCCATTTCTATCAATTCTCAATTCATTAGGTTGCTCCATCAAGAGAACAATAGGAACATTAAAGAAATCATGAAAATCTTTATCATCATAACCAATGATTTTATCTCCATCTTGCAAACCTAATTTTGCATTGACAGAATCACTTGCAATTCCATATTTAATATTTTCAATTGGTAGACTTTTCTCTCCCCAAGTAAATAATATAGCACCATACAAAATAACAGCAACAATAATATTTACAATGATTCCTCCCATCATAATGATCAATCTTTGCCAAGCAGGCTTTGACCTTAGTTCCCATTCTTGTGGTTCTTGTTTCTGGTATTCAGTATCCATTGACTCATCAATCATACCTGAAAGCTTAACATAACCACCTAAAGGCAACCAACCAATACCATATTCTGTTTCGCCTATTTTTTTCTTAACCACAGAAAAGAATGGATCAAAGAATAGATAAAATTTATCTACACGAACTTTGAATAATTTAGCAGGGATAAAATGCCCTAGCTCATGTAGAATAACTAGAAAACTAAGACTAAGGAATAGTTGTAAATATTGAATACTCATTATATTAATTCTTGTGCAATTCTTCTTGTTTCTTCATCCGTACGAACATAATCTTCATAGCTAGGTTTTGTTACAAAACTTACTTTGTTCATACATTCTGCTATAACATCAGACATTCCCAAAAAGCTCACTTTATCTTGTAAAAAAGAAGCAACTGCCACTTCATTTGCTGCATTTAAAATGCAAGGCATGTTCCCTCCTTTATCTAATGATTCAAATGCCAATCCTAAGTTTTTGAAAGTATCCATGTCTGGTTTTTCAAAAGTCAAAGAAGGATAATCTAAGAAACTAAAACGAGGAAAATCTGACTTAACACGATGAGGATATGTAAGAGCAAATTGAATAGGAACTCTCATATCTGGCAATCCCATTTGTGCTTTCATTGAACTATCTTCAAATTGGATAATTGAATGAATAATTGATTGAGGATGAACAATTACATCAATTTGTGATGCCTCCAAGTCAAATAACCATTTGGCCTCAATGACTTCCAATCCTTTATTCATCAAACTAGCAGAATCAATTGTAATCTTAGCACCCATATCCCAGTTTGGATGTTTTAGTGCTTGTTCTTTGGTAACTGTTTCTAAAAATGCACGGTCTTTTCCTCTGAAAGGACCACCTGAAGCAGTTAGCACAATTTTTTCGATTTTGTTATGAAATTCTCCTACAAAACACTGAAAAATAGCCGAATGCTCAGAATCAACAGGATAGATACTCACTCCCTTTTGAAGAGCAAGTTCTGTAACCAATTCACCAGCAACAACCAATGTTTCTTTGTTTGCCAAAGCAATATGCTTTCCTGCTTCAATTGCCTTAATAGTTGGAGTCAAACCTGCATAACCAACTAAAGCAGTTAAAACAATATCAATACTATCCATCTGAACAACAGAAGCGAGAGCATTTGCTCCTGCATACACTTTGATATCATAAGAAGCTAATGCATTTGAAACTTTATCATACAAAGCTTCATTTCCAATCACTACTACATTTGGTAAAAACTCAACAGCTTGTTGAATCAATAAATCAGCACTATTTTGAGCAGTTAGCACTTCAATACCAACCAAATCTTTGTGTTGTCTAGCCACTTCCAAAGCTTGTGTTCCAATAGAACCTGTAGAGCCCAAGATGGCAATATTTCTCTTTTGTAAGTCTTTCAAAACTATTGAATAAATTTTTCGAGTTCGTCTGCAATTTTACGGTCGTTTGATAAACGAGGCACTTTATTTTGCCCTCCTAGTTTACCAATTGACTTCATATATCCAATAAATGATCCTTTTGGTACAGGTCGTATTTCTAACTTTTGTAGAATATTACCCACAATCAAATCATCATAATAAGCATTAATAGAAGTCATCTTCTTGTCTAAATCCAAACGAAAAGCATCCAAATCATTTGGCATTTGAGCAAATTCAATATACCATTCATGATAAGATTTCCCTTGTTCTGGATTCACACTAGGAGCCACCGTAAACTCAACAATTTCTGTCTCTGGATGTTGGGAAACAACATGTTTAATTGCTTTTTCTACTTCTTCACCAATCACATGTTCTCCAAAAGCAGAGATAAAATGCTTGATACGACCAGAAACAATTACTCGATATGGATCTTTGGAAACAAACTTTACCGTATCACCAATAGAATATCCCCACAAACCAGCATTGGTATTTAGAATTACAGCATAATTTACACCTAATTCAACTTCACCAATTGTTAGTCTTGTTGGATTTTCATTGAAATATTCATCAGCAGGAATGAATTCATAGAACATTCCATTATCTAGCAATAGTAAAAGACCTTCTTCTGTTTGTGAATCTTGATAGGCAATAAAACCTTCTGAAGCAGGGTACAATTCAATCGTATCGATTTCTTTACCAATTGATTCAAATAACTTTGCTCGGTAGGGTTCAAAATTGACTCCTCCATAAATAAATACAGAAAAATCTGGAAAAATATCTTTGATTAAAGCACCATCATTTTGTTCTCTGATTTTATCAAAATACATTTGAACCCATGGTGGAATACCAGAAATTAGTGTCATTGGAGAACCCACTGTTTCACCAATAATTGCATCTAATTTTTCTTCCCAATCTTCTATACAATTGGTTTCATAAGAAGGCTTCTGATTTGTCTGTAAATATGAAGGGATATGATGATTCACAATACCAGACAAACGTCCATAGTGGATATCACCCTTTTTCTCAAGCTCTGGACTTCCCGAAAGGAAAATCATTTTTTTATCCAAGAACTTACTATTTCCTGTATCGTGTACATAACTCAAAATTGCATTTCGAGCAGCATTAATATGTGTAGGAATAGATTCTTTGGTAAGTGGAATATATTTTACTCCAGAAGTTGTTCCTGATGTTTTTGAAAAATATTGTGGTTTTCCTTTCCACAAAACATCAGGTTTTCCTTCAAGCATTTGGTTGACATAAGGTCTAAGACCTTCATAATCCCTAATAGGGACATTCTCAACAAAATCCTTGTGAGTTTTTATTTTATCAAAGTTATGATCTTTGCCAAAAACAGTATGTTTGGCATCATTAATAAGCCCTTCTAAAACGCGTTGTTGTGTTTCAACAGGCTTTGTAGCCCATTTTTGGGTTTGCTTATGTACGTATTTTGCAAATGGTTTCGCTAATAGTGATTTAATTCCCATATTCTTGAAAAAAGGAGAAAACAATGTCACTAAGATAACGAAGTTAATTTACACATTCAATTGTTTTTTCAACTCTTCCATATCCTTAAAAAATTTAGTATCAGTATCCAATAAGATATTTACAGCCCTTACTGCATGAATTACAGTACTATGGTCTCTTCCACCAAAATGACTACCAATTACTTTCAATGGCATTTGTATAAATTCTTTGGCAATGTACATGGCCGTTTGACGAGGGACAACAATGTGACGTTTACGTGTTTTTCCTTTCAAATCTTCAATAGATACCTTAAAATATTCAGAAACAACTTTCTGAATGGTATCAATATCCATCTCAGCAACTTCTTCTACTTTTTGTACAAGCTCTTGAATTGATTGCTTAGCCAAATCCATTTTTTGTTCTGGGTTATCTGTAAGAGCTCCTTTAGCAACTACCGAGATGATTGCACCTTCCAATTCTCTAATATTAGAAGTTACATTATTTGCCAAATACTCAACCAATTCACTATTTAAGTACTCACCCTCTCGCGCTAGTTTCTCCAAAACAATTGCCTTACGTGTTTCATAACTAGGCATCTTTAGATCTGCAACCAATCCCCATTTGAAACGAGAAAGCAAACGATTTTCTAACCCTTCCAATTCACTTGGTGGTTTATCACTTGTTAGGATAATTTGTTTTCCTAATTGATGTAAGTGATTGAAAATATGGAAGAATATTTCTTGTGTTTTTTCTTTTCCAGCGAAAAACTGAATATCATCAATAATCAAAACATCTACTCCTAGATAGTATCTTCCAATTTGTTGGATAACCTTTCTTCTTAAAGCATCAATTACTTGATTTGTAAATTCCTCACAACTTACATACAATACAAATTTCTCAGGGTATTTTTCTTTTACCTTATTTCCAATTGCTTGTACCAAATGTGTTTTCCCCAAACCTACTCCACCATACAACATTAAGGGATTGAATGAAGTACCTCCTGGACGTTCTGCCACAGCAGCACTTGCAGTATATGCCAATTGGTTTGCATCTCCTACCACAAAACAATCAAAAACATTACGAGGATTTAGGCGAGAATTAGGTGTCTTCTTAATGGAAGGGGTTTGAAAAGGATCTTCAATTGTCTTTTCCTGTACTCTTGTTTGTTGTGCGTGTGAATAATTCTGAGTTGGTGCAGGTTCTTTTGTTTGGTTATCAATTTTCAGTTTACCTGTACTCTGTGCTTTATTATCTGTTTTTGGTAGAATATATTGTAATTTACCAGAGACTCCCAGATTACTACGAATCGCATTTGCAAGAATATCCACATAGTGTTCTTCTAACCAATCATAGAAAAACTTGCTAGGGATTTGAAGAAACAAAGTACTTCCCTCTAACTTTACTGGTTCAATAGGTTTAAACCAAGTGTTAAAGCTTTGTTCATTTATTTCTGCTTGAATTAACTCCAAACACTTTTCCCAAACGGCTTCAAAATCTTTCTTCATACAATCAAAAACACAACAAACATTAATTCATTCAATCTTGGCATTTTTACCAAAAGAGAAAGACTACAAACTTCCGAAAAAAATCAGAAACTTAAAAGACAAATTAGGTAGCCATCAAGACAAAATGAAAAATACTTCTTTTATCTCCTTTGTTATCAATAAAAACAGTACTTTTAACCAATACTTTGTAAAATTTTAATCAATAAAGAATCTGTTCAAAGAAATGAATCGCTTTATTTTCATATTACTTTTGTGCTTTTCTCAATTGGGGTTTTCATCTCAGTTCCACAAAGAGCATCACAAAATTCATAGATACATTGTAGGAGGAAATTATAAGCATGCCCTCAAAAACAACAAAAAATTAATAAAAAAGATTAACAAGAAGCTATCAGATAGTACTCAAATAGTTGGTAAATTATTGATTCAACAAGCATTTATCAAGAGTAAAATGGATGAGCCTTTTACTACTCTAAAGAAAAATTACACAGAAGGTTTATCATACATTGAGAAAGCAAAAGGAAAAGATAGCCGTGAATACACAGAGGGGTTATTAGATATTTTTGACATTTATCTTGACAAAGGATATTATATTGAAGCAGATTCTTTGTTGAATAGTATCAAAAAATCTCAAAAAGATTCCAGTGTTGCCAAACAAATCAAACTAAAAGAAATTCCTTTTTTGATGGACTTGGGTTACTACACTACTGCACAAAAACAAGCAACAGAACTTAAGTCTTATGTTTTAGGAGGAATTAAAGAAACAGTTCGCTATAAAAAGAAGAAAAAGTTTGTCACAAAAAAACTACCTCAAGGTGAATATATGGCTAACAAAAGAGTGTATGCTGACCACTTACACTTAATTGCAAAAACACTCATACTAAAAGGGGATTATGATGAAGCTCAAAAAGTTTTGGATAAAACTAAATTATGGATTGAGCAAGAAATTACTCAGTATGATATTTCCATGGTTGATAACCTTTATTTAAAAGGATTAATTGCCAACCAAAAAAATCACCCAACAGAGGCTCAAATCTTCTTTGAAGATGCTCTTAAATTAATTGGACATACTCACTTTCATTTCCAGTACTTGGAAACAAGTCCTCAGTATGGTGATTTGATCGAACAATTAGCAATGGCTTATTGGGCCGATAACAAGACAGAACAAGCAACTGACCTTGTAAATGACTATTCTCCTAGAATCAAAAGAACTTATTCAAGAGACAACTTCCATAGAGGTTTTTTAAGATTACTAGGTGCAGAGAAACAATATATCAAGAAGCACTTTGACAAAGCAGGAAAAGAAGGTAAAAAGTTTATTGAGAAAGGGCTTCACAGAACAGACAATTATGCTCTACAACATAAATCATTAGTAAAATTAATTCCTATCTATGAAAAATTGGAAGAGTATGAGATGATTAATTATGTGTACAATTCAATCGATTCATTAAAAAACCTTCAATTTCCTTCAAACTCTCCTCGTTATCATGAAGATGAAATTTACAAGGCAATTTATTACACTCGTTACACAACAAAATTTCAAGATGCTAGGGTAATTTTTGAAGAAAGTTTTGCAAAGGTTGTAAAGCAAAATCTCCACCCTACACACCCTAAGTATCGTCATTTCTCTAATTCTTATGCAAACTTAGAGGAGATTATTGGAAATTACCGAGAAGCTGAAAAAATTACAGAAGAGATATTTGCTGACACAAAAAAATACTTTGATGCAACAGATTACAGAATTGCACAACAATGGCTTCGCTTAGTAAACCTCAACATCGAAACAGGTAAGTACGAGAAAGCAAAAGAACAACTCAAACAAATTGAGGGAATTTACAATTTGGAAATCAACAAACATGCTGAAGGACGTGACAAGTTATATGTTTACTATGGTAAACTTTACTTATTGACAGGACAGTATGGTGAAGCAGAAGAGGCTCTTTCTAAAGCTCAAAAATACTCTAAAAACAGTAAATTTAGTCAACAAGATATTGCAGAATTTGCAACACTATATATCAAACAAGGAGATTATAGTAAGGTAGAAGAAATCTTGCATGAAACACTAAAAATCAAAGAAGAGATTTATGGCAGAGATAGTCGTCACTTGGTAGTGGCTCTTAATCAATTATCAGAGCTTTACTTAATTACAGGAAATTACTCAAAAGCAACAGAACATATTGATCGTTCTTTACAAATTGCTTTCAAAATCTATGGTAATAAGTCTCTCAAATATACAAATGCTTTAAAACTACAGGCAAAAATCGAAGCCACTATTGGTGATTTTGATCATGCACTAAATGATTATAATGAGGTATTAGTTGTTGAAGAGCAATTACTGGGTAAGAAACATATTGCAGTAGCAAGCTCATTGACAGAAAAAGCAATGACTCAGTTTGCAAAAGATAGCAAGACAGAAAATATTTTAGAATTGCTAAACGAGTCTGCTTCAATCATTGAACAACAATTAGGAAAAGAAAATCCTCTCTATGCTGAAGCTTTACAACATATTGCAAGTTACCATACTTACATGGGACAACTTGATACAGCAAATCAATACTTACAACAAGCAAATGATATTTGGATTCAGAAAGCAGGATTAGGTAAGGTTAATATCAATTCTACAAATATTTTGGTATTGCGTGCTGATATTCTGAAGAGACAAAATAAACAGCTTGAAGCATTAGAATTACTAAAACAAGCAGGAAAGCAATACAAAAAGCTATTTCATAAAGAACATCCAGATTATGTAAAAACATTGAGTAAAATGGCTCAACTCTATTACGTAATTGGAGATGAGAAAAGAGCAGTTAGAAAGCTAAACCAAACTACAGAAATTTATACTCAATTTATCACAAATTACTTCGATGGATTAAGTGAGAGACAGAGAGCTAAATTCTGGTATTTAATTCGTCCAGATTTCGAATTTTACAATACAGTAGCAATCAATAGTGGTAAAAAGAAATTAATTGCAAAAGCATACAACCATACGCTTCAAACAAAAGCGATTTTATTGAACTCATCTATTTCATTACACAAAACAATTGCAAATAGTAAAGACGAGGTATTGATCAAGAAGTTTGAACAATGGCAAGCTAAAAAAGAGCAATTAAGTTCTCATATTGGATTGAGTACAGAACAGTTAGCTGAGCAAGGGATTTCATTAAACCAAGAGGTAAAAGAAATTAGTGCATTGGAAAAAGAGTTGAGTGAATCTTCTGATGCATTCCGTAAGCAGAAATTGGCTAAGTCTTATACATGGAAAGATGTTCGTTCTAAGTTAAAAGAAAATGAATATGCGATTGAAATTATTCGTTATCGTTATTTTGACAAAGAATTTAGTGATTCAATCATCTATGCTGCTTTATTAATTTCTCCAACCACTAAAAAAGCTCCTCAAGTAATTATGTTGGAAAGTGGTAATCAATTGGAATCAAAATATATCAGTTATTACCGAAATACAATCAAGTATCAAATTGAGGATGAATATAGCTATAAAGTATTTTGGGAAAAGATTCACAAGGTAGTAGGAAACAATTCTACAATTTACCTTTCTACTGATGGTGTGTACAACCAAATTAATTTAGAATCTGTAATTACACCTGATAAGAATTATGTATTAGATAAAAACAACATTGTACTCGTTACAAATACAAAAGATTTATTGAAAAGACGTAAGAAATCTACTACAAGCTTAGATGTTGTATTATTAGGAAACCCTGCGTTTTATGATGAGAACATTGTCTTAGAAGAGCATGGAAACAGAAGTATTGACCAAACAGTAGCACAGTTACCTGGAGCTGAAGAAGAAGTAAAAAACATCCATAAATTACTTATGTCTAAAGGCTGGAACTCTAATCAAATTATTTACGAACATGCTACAGAAGGTTTTGTTTCTGATACAATGGAGAGCCCTAGAATTTTACACTTTGCAACACATGGTTTCTTCTTGGATGATGTAGAAGTTAATGAAGAAGACTTTGGATTCATCAGTAGACAAGAAATGAACAACCCTCTTTTGCGTTCTGGATTAATGTTACAACATGCTGGGGATATTTTTGAGAGTGAAGAGTTTTATAACTTCAACAAAGAAGATGGTATTCTTACAGCTGATGAAGCAAGAAATTTACAACTAGAAAACACTGAGATTGTAGTACTTTCTGCTTGTGAAACAGGACTTGGAGAGGTACAAGTTGGTGAAGGTGTACAAGGTCTTCAGCAATCATTCTTGGTAGCAGGAGCACAAACAGTATTCATGAGTTTATTCAAAGTATCTGATGAAGCGACTAACTTATTGATGAGTACTTTCTACAAAAATTACTTAGAGACAGGGGATAAAAGACAAGCATTTATTGATGCAAAGAAAACTGTTCGTGAAAAATATCCAGAACCAATTTATTGGGGAGCATTTATCATGATTGGTTTATAAATAGAAAACTTACTGCATAAGAAAAGCCACTCGAGAACGGGTGGCTTTTTTACTTTTGAAATCTTTATAAAATTATTTTTTTTCTTCTTCTGTAGTTTTCAATTCTTCTATTGGCATTACAATATCTCTAAGGTCAGATGCTCTGTCTGTATCTCCTGCTCTCCATCTGCAACTTCTGCCAAAGTTAATGCTGCTGTTGTAATAACCACATCTGCTGTAAATACACCATACTTAGACCAGTACCCTTCTGGTCTATACTTAATTTGAGAAACACTATATGTTAACAAAGCTTTTTTAATGTCAAAAACTTGATTCCAATTATCAATATGAAGACGACCAATTAACTTACTCTTCCACATTGTCTTTTGACGAATTTCAATTTCTGTTTTATCTCTATCAAACTTTTCTTCTCTAATTGAAAATAGAGATTTCTCAATAGGAATAATTGAAATTTCTTTGGTAGAAAAAACACATTTAATTTCTTTATCAGAGATATTAATCTCTATTACATGTCTTTTTTGTCTTTTGACACAACGAGCATTTGACCAAGTATCAACAAGAATGATAGGAGTTACAAAAAGAAGTATTGCCCAATGTAAATTAAAATAATAGAGACTTATTAATATAAGTAATTCAATAAGAATAAATATTTGATAATAGCTCTTTCGGGTTCTTTGATTTGTTCGTTTAAAATTCATATCCATTTATATTTTATTATGTATGAATTAACTTCAATTAACCCCCAATTCTTTTTATTTCAATATTTCTTTCAATATTCCAATCTCCATAGCAGGAGATTTTTTTTCATATAAAATTCGGTAAACTGTAGAAGTGATTGGCATTTCTAACTGATTCTTTTCAATAACATCAGCAATACACTCAACAGCATAATAGCCTTCTGCAATCATTTGCATCTCAAAAATAGTAGACTTCACAGAGTAGCCTCTACCAATCATTTTCCCAAAAGTTCTATTTCTACTGAACTGTGAATAAGCTGTCACCAACAAATCTCCCAAATATGCAGAACTATTTACATCTCTTTCAGCAGGAAATAATTCATCTAATAAATAACGAATTTCTTGCATTGCATTAGAAACCAAAACAGCTTGAAAATTATCTCCATAATTAAGACCGTGTGTAATTCCACAAGCCAATGCAACAATGTTTTTCATAATGGCTGAATATTCAATACCCACCAAATCTTTTAAAACATGAACATTTACATAATTACATCTCAACAAATTGGCTACATTATCTGCCACAACTAGATCTTCTCCTCCTATTGTCAAATAAGACTGTCTTCCTAATCCTACTTCTTCAGCATGACAAGGACCACCAATAACTGTCATATCTTTATGAGGAACACCAAAGTAATCATTGATAAAATCTGTAACTAACACATTATCCTTTGGAATCATCCCTTTGATTGCAGAAACAATTACTTTTCCTTCAAAGCAGTTTTGAGACAATGGTAAAAGCACATCTTTGATAAAAGCAGAAGGAACGACTAAAAACACATAATCAACATCACGAATCACTTCCTCTAAGCTAGAACTAATTGAAAGTAAAGAAGGATTTAGCTTAACACCCGTTAAATAGTTTTTATTACGACCATTTGTTTGAATATAACGAGCATTTTCTTCTTTCCTTACCCACCAATTTATCTGCAAATCATTTTGCATAAGGATACTGACAATAGCTGTTGCCCAACTACCATCTCCTACTACAGCCACACGAGGATTTTTTTTCTGTTCTTTCAAAGCTTTTATCATTTAAAAAAATTGTAGTTTTAGCCATTACAATCAAAGAACAAGTTACAAATTTTATTCAAAATTTTGCTTTTGTATCATGCTTTTAGTCCACAACTCCCAATTTATTGATGAAGAAAAAGTACATTTTGGACTCCAAAACAGAGGGTTTCTTTATGGTGATGGCTTTTTTGAAACCATGTTTCACACAGGAAAAGAGGTTCGCTTTTTAGCAACACATTTTGAACGTATTACAGAAGCTCTTCAAAGAATAAAAGTTGAGATTCCAAAATCATTTACCCTTTCAACTATTGAAAATCTTATTAGTGAATTACTTCTTAAAAATGACTTATCTGGTTCTTTTGCAAAAGTTCGTTTGCATGCATGGAGAAGTACTGGAGGTTTATACAAACCAACAAACAATCATTTAGAATTTGTAATTAGTACTAGTGCTTTTGAGTCAAATATTATTCCTTTTTCTAAAAAGAAAGCCACTTTCTACCAAGAAGCTTTTAATCAAATATCACCTATTTCTGCTTATAAAAGTCTAAATGCTTCCTTATATACATTAGGTAGTATTTATATGGAGGAGGAAAAATGTGATGAAATTATCTTTTTGGATAACAACCATCATATTTCAGAAACATTGTATAGTAATATTTGGTGGATTAAAGGAAATATAATTTTCACTCCTTCTCTGAAAACAGGTTGTATTGGTGGAATAATGCAAAAGCAATTATTTAAGTATTGTGAGCAAAAAAATATTTCGCTACAAGTTGGAGAATACTCTATTCAAAATTTATTAGAAGCTGAATCTGTATTTACAAGTAATGCAAGTGGATTAATTGGGGTTGAACAAATTGACAATACAAACTTTGATATTCACCATTCTTTATTCAAAAAGCTTCAAACAACTTTTCAGTTAAAAAAATAGGGAATCAGTATTTTTCTAATTCCCTTTTCTATTCTTATACAGACACCTTACCTGCAATGTGTGGGTGTGGGTCATAATCTGTTAATTCAAAATCTTCAAATTCAAAATCGAAAATCGATTTTACTTCTGGATTAATTTTCATAGTTGGCAAAGGACGAGGATCACGAGATAATTGCAAATCTACTTGTTCTAAGTGGTTGTTGTAAATGTGTACATCACCAAAAGAATGAATAAATTCTCCTGCTTCAAGACCAGTCACCTGTGCCATCATCATTGTAAATAAAGCATAAGAAGCAATATTGAAAGGTACTCCCAAGAACACATCTGCACTTCTTTGATACAATTGACAAGATAATTTTCCCTCAGAAACATAAAACTGAAACAAGGCATGACAAGGAGTTAAAGCCATTTCATCTAAATCACCAACATTCCACGCATTCACAATAATTCTACGAGAATTTGGATTGTTTTTAATCTCCTCAACAGCTTTTGTAATTTGGTCAACTACTTTACCATTTTTGCCCTCCCAAGAACGCCATTGTTTACCATATACAGGACCAAGCTCTCCATTTTCATCAGCCCATTCATTCCAAATCCTTACACCATTGTCTGTCAAATATTGAATATTAGTATCTCCTTTCAAAAACCACAATAGTTCATAAATAATGGATTTAAGATGTAATTTCTTGGTCGTAACACATGGAAAACCTTCACTAAGGTCAAAACGCATTTGATAACCAAATGTACTCAATGTCCCTGTTCCTGTTCTATCTCCTTTACTTACACCATTATCTTTGATATGCTGTAATAAATCTAAATACTGCTTCATAATCTAGGTTCTTGTTTTGATAGGCAGTGAAAACTCCCTAATCCTATAATAATATCTCTTGAGTCAATCCCTACCACTCTACGGTCTGGAAAACATCGACTAATAATTTCTAACGCTTTTGAGTCATTCTCATCCTCAAAAATAGGGACAATCACAGCAGAATTACAAATATAGAAATTTGCATAGCTTGCTGGCAAACGCTCCCCTTCAAAGTAAAGTTTCTTTTTGGGCATTGGTAACTCAATTACATTCAACCCCTCAACTTTTAGTAATAATAAATTGTCTTGTAATACCTGATAATTAACATCTGTTTTGTCATCAGTCACAACTGTCAATACTGTATTTTGATTCACAAAACGAGTAATATCATCTACATGACCATCTGTATCATCTCCTTCTATCCCATTACCCAACCAAATAATTTTTTGCAGATTATATTTTTCCTTCAATAAACTCTCTATTTCTTCTTGGGTTTTATTTGGGTTTCGATTTGGATGCAACAAACATGAAGTAGTAGTTAGCATCACTCCTTCTCCATTAGTATCAATTGACCCTCCCTCTAATACAAAATCAATTGTCTCAGTTTTGAACTTACGATAAGCACCTATTTTTTGAGGAATTGCATTATCCAAATCATAAGGAGGATATTTTCCTCCCCAAGCATTGTACTTCCAATTCAAAACTTTTACTTGATCATCTTCCAAAACGAATTCAGCTCCACAATCACGCATCCAAGCATCATTTGTACCCCACTGATGGGTAAAAACATTATTCATTTTTGCACCTAATAAAGGTAAATTTCCTAATAAATAATCTTCTTCCTGTTTTGTATTCAAATTAATATGAACTTCCTCCCCTTGAGAAATTTCAGCAATAAATTTCAAATAGACTTTTTGAACCTTTGGCAAATACTCAGCATTCCAAGTTTCTAAATTAGAAGGAAAGTTTAGCCATGTTGCTTTATGACCTTCCCATTCAGCAGGATATCTTACAACTTTAGTCATTATCTAACAATCGTTTTGTAACCCCATGATATGTTTCAATTCTTCTATCTCTCAAAAAAGGCCAAGTCTGACGATAATATTCAATTGCATCCAAGTCAATTTCTGTTACTTGTACCTCCTCTTCATCATGTGTTCCTTGATACAGAATCGTTCCAAAAGGATTGCTTATGAATGAACCTCCCCAAAAATTTGTAGCAGCTTCTTGTCCCACTCTATTTACAGCCACAACATATACACCATTGGCAATTGCATGACTTCTTTGTATGGTTTGCCAAGCATTGTACTCTTCTTCATTGATCTGTTCATTTGTTACTTCCATATCCCAACCAATGGCTGTAGGATAAAAAATAACTTCTGCTCCTTTCAAAGCAGTGATTCGAGCAGGTTCTGGGTACCATTGATCCCAACAAATCAGTACTCCAACCTTACCAAATCTAGTTTCAAAAGCTTGATAATTTTCATCTGCTGGAGTAAAATAATATTTCTCATAAAAACCTGGATCGTCTGGAATATGAGATTTTCGATACTTGCCTAATATTGTTCCATCAACATCAATCACAATTGTAGTATTATGATAAACACCAACTGTTCTTTTTTCAAACAATGAAGCGATAATTACCACTTCCAACTCTTTTGCCAAAGCTCGTAATGTTAAAGTAGTTTCTCCATTTACAATATCTTCAGCCAAGCTAAAATTTTCTCGCTTTTCTTCATCACAAAAATAAAGCGAACGAAATAATTCTTGTAAACAAACAACATTAGCTCCCTTACTACTTGTTTCTCTAATTGCCTCTATTGTTTTTGCTAAATTGTGATTTGGGTTTTCTACACAAGAAAGCTGAACAGTACCAATTGTCATTTTTCTCATAATAGTTGCAAATGTACAAGAAAATAGAGCAAAATCATGACTTTGATATTCAACTTGTTTTTTGTTTAGACTTTTCCTTTTATTTTTGAAGTCATTCCAAAAACACCAATAAAAACATGAAGCTGTATATCAAGCGATTTTTCAGAAAAAAACATTTATTCCACATAGACAATATCATTTCTATGGTGGTACTTTTCTTATTCTTCAAATTATTAGGAAGTATTCAATTATCTGTTCTAGATCCTATTGGAGATGCATTAGGAGATGTAGAGCTAACAGACATTGTGTTTTCTCAATTCAATAAAAATGGAGAATATCATGCAATACAAGAAGGTGAACCTACATTAGACACCAATGTAGTAATTGTGAACATTGGTAATGAATCAAGAGGTTCTATTGCAATCATGCTTAGTAAAATTAACCAATGTGAACCATCTGCTGTAGGTATTGACTGCTTTTTTGACAAAAGTTATCGTGCACAAACACGCCAAGACTCTATGGTAGATAACTTCCTAGCCATGTCTTTCCAAAACACAAAAAACCTTGTATTGGTAAGTGGTGGAGCAAAAGGATATGAAAATATAAATGGAAAAATACAAACAACGAATTACAAACCAGAGTTAAATCAGTATCCTAATTATAAAACAAGTGATTTTTTGTTTTCTCAACACGCTACTAATGGTTTAGCAAACCTAGTAACAGATTTAAAAGCAGAAAACGAAGAAAATGAATTTAAGGTATGTCGTAAAATGTTAACACATGCCAAAATAAAATCATTGAATGATACTGTAATAGAATCATTTGCTTTATCTCTTGTGAGTAAACATGATAGTAATAAAGCAAATATTTTCAGAAAAAGAATTGATAAAAAGCCTGCAGGAAAAAATAAGGCAGAAGAAATAATTAACTATACAGGTAATATTTACGTACCTTTTCAAAACAGACCAAAGCCAAGATATAGAGCTTTTGATGTCTCTGATATTCAGCAAGGTAATTTCACAAAAGAAGATTTTGAAGGGAAAATTGTCTTGATGGGATTCTTAGGAGGAAATATCAACATTAAGACTGGAGAGGATAAGTTCTTCACCCCTTTGAATGAACGATACATTGGGAAAACAAATGAAGACATGTATGGAGTGGTTATTCATGCAAATGCAATCACAATGATTATGCAAGAATTGTATATTGATTCAACACCTAAATGGATTGGACATGTGATAGGTATTATTCTTACATTTTTTTGTGTTGGTATCTTCAGGTCTGTATATTTTGAATACAAACATTGGTATGATGGTATTACAAAAGTATTAGGGGTTATCTTTTCAATGATACTTTTATTTGTGATTGGTCTGGTCTTTGCTTCGCAAAACATTAAGATCACATTTCCTGCAATGTACTTTGTAGCAATTGTACTGGCAGGTGATTTATTAGAAATCTATTACGGGTTACTCAAAAATATTTACTTCAAACTAACAAAACAGGAAATAACAGGAGAATAGTATGAAAAAAATAGCTTTTGTATTTGGAATATTATTAATACATCTTGTAGGTGTAGCACAGGAACACATTTTCAACATTGTTGTTTTATCTGGTTCAGTAAAGCTAGATAATGGAACTGTCCTAAATAATGGAGATAAATTATTATCCAACCAAACAATCATAATGGAAGATAGTAGCAGCTATCTTGCTTTAATGCATAAAACAGGTCAGACAGTAGAAGTTCAGAAAGCAGGAACTTATAAAGTAATTGAATTAGCAGCAAAAATCAATCAGGGTGGAGACAAAACCTTTATGGATACTTACTCAAACTTTGTTGTAAAACAAATGGTAGAGGATGCTAGTCAGGGTAGTCATAACTCAACTGGTGCTATCCATAGAGATATTACATTACCTAACCACATTGAGGTTTTTTTGCCAAAAGAAATTACTGTCATGAAAAATGTACCATTACATTTTAGCTGGGTAGGTCCTGTAAAGGATGACTCATATACAGTAGAAATCAAAGATTTATTCAATCAAACAATTCACAAAGAAGTAGTTACAGGTAATGAAATTGTATTAAAATTATCAGGAGATGATAAATTGTTAACAGAAACAGGAAGACCTTATACTCTTATCATTTCATCTAATACAAAAAAGTCTATTAAATCAAGAGACATTCAAGTTCTTGTAAAGAAACACCAAGAGGAAGCTAATATCATTACTGAATATACAAACCTTAAAAATGAATTAGGAACTTCTAGTGCTGTTAATAGTTTGATTTTAGCATCTTTCTATAAAGCAAAAGGATTGTCTGGATATGCAATTGAAAACTTTGAAAATGCTACAAACCAAGCCCCAACAATAGAACACTTCCAAAGAGTTTACATTAATTACCTAAAAAAGGAAAAAATCAACACAAGTTACTTAGTGCTTAGAGATGAGCAATAGGTAAAAATAGATATTTATATAAAGAAAACGAGAGTACTATGAAAAAAATAGCTTTTTTATTTAGTGTATTGCTAATGCACTTCTTCTGTATCGCAGGTGAACATGTCTTTAATGTTGTAGCTTTATCTGGCTCCGCAAAATTAAGTAACGGTACAGTTCTAAAGAGTGGTGATAAAGTGATGTCTGATCAAACAATTGTCATGGCAGATAATAGTTACCTTGCTCTTATGCATAAGACAGGAAAGACTGTAGAGGTTCAAAAAGCAGGAGACCATAAGGTAACCGATCTTGCATCAGCAATTAACCAAGGAGGTTCTAACTTCACTTCTCAATACTCTGAATTTGTAATGAAGCAAATGGTTGAGAGTAATAGTGACAACAACTATAATGTAACAGGATCAGTAAACAGAGACATCATGAAAAACATTGAGGTTTTTCTACCAAAACAAGTTGATGTTTTAAAAAATATACCTTTACATTTTAGTTGGGCAAGTCCTAAAAAAGGAGAAACTTACACTGTGAAAGTTTTAAATGTTTTTGATAAAGTAATTTATGAACAACAAGTTACTGAAAATGAGATTACATTAGATTTATCAGCTGTAAACAAATTACAGGCAGGAGCAAAAACTCCATATTTATTACAGGTTTCTTCTAATGCAAAAAAGGGAGGATTAGTTTCAAAGAAAATCAAATTAATGGTAAAAACTAGTCAAGATGAAAAAAATATCATCAATGAATATAATAACCTTAAAAGTGAATTAGGTGCTTCTAGTGCAATTAATAGTTTAATCTTGGCGTCTTTCTATGAAGCAAAAGGTTTGACAGGGTATGCAATTGAAAACTTTGAGGAGGCAAAAAGCCAAGCTCCAAAGGTTGATCATTACGAAAGATTATATGTAAGTTACCTTAGAAAAAGAAAAATCAACACAACTTATTTAGCTCTTAGAGATGAGCAGTAAGAAATAAAATAATTTATTACAGCATACAAAAAGCTTGTTTATCTATGATAGACAAGCTTTTTGTATTTTAATATATAATCATTACACACTGTAAACCAATACATTAAACTTCAAAAACACATGCATTTTTCCTGTTTTTTACTTATATTAAAGTAAATACCTTTTTTCGATCAAACACCACCAAACTTCGATGACCACAAACAAGCTTATTTATACAATAATTGTATATCTATCTATAATTACAAATGGTTTTGCACAAGCTGAAATCACTGTAAAAAGTAATAACAACACTGTTATCAATAATGGAACAAGTACAACTAGTAGACTTCAAGGAACTTACTATGGTACTTTACAAGCTGGAATTGGAACAAAAACCAGTACTTTTTGGATTATCAACACAGGTAATGCCTCATTAGACATAACAGGAGCTATTTCCATCAATAGAGATGCAACACATTTTAACATTACTCAACCTTCTTTTACAAATATTTTAGCAGGTGATAGTACTAGTTTTACCATCACTTATGCACCACAAGCTATAGGTAGACATGGAGAAATAGGAGAATTAACAAGTATAAATATTCCCACAAATGATGTAAGCAACACAAATTATACATTTGGAGTAAGAGGATTTGCAACAAGTGGTGCACCTATTGATTGCTCTACAGGTAGAATGTTATTGAAGTATGAAGTGGGAGGCTCAACTCCTACCCTATTTGACATTGATTATACAAGCCCAACATTGGCTTTAACTTCAATTGGAACTGCTAGTTTCAACTATAACGCAATGGGATATAATCATATAGATGGATACATATATGCATTTAGAGAAGATCCTAATCATCGAAACAAACTTTATGTAATTGGAGATAATGGTACTCCTACTTTGATTGGTATCATTACACACCCAAACATTGATGGAATGGGGTTTAGTGGACGTGGATTTTATGCAGGTGATTTTGATGATAATGGAAACATTTACATAAAAACTGCACCAAGTGGTGCTTCAAATTTTTTCAGAGTTGACTTACAAACAATGGTCGCCACAAATGTTCCCTTATCAGAATCTATTCAAATTGATGATTTTACCTATAGTAATGATGGGTTGATATACAGCCTTTCCAAAACAAATGAATTAGTTGTCATAGACCCAATAACAGGAAATGTAACTGTAACACCAGCTTCTGTTAGTAATCTAGGAGGAGCAACATTCTCTGATCCTTTAGGAAATATTTTTGCTATTACAGAAACAACTAGACATTTAGTACAACTTGATTATACAAATTTAACAGAGTCAATTATCTCTTTTGGAAATGGAATTTCAGTAGACAGAGCTGATGGAGCACATTGTGGAACTTTTAATCTACCAGACCGTCCAGAAGCCATTGTAAAAGGTGGAGGAATCACAATTGATGATGAAGACCTTATTCCTAGTCTTGAAGATGGAACAGCTTTTGGACCTCAACAAGTCGGAACTTCTGGTATCACAAAAACTTTTTGGATTTTAAATGAAGGAATTGCTGATTTGACAATTGGAACCATTGATATTCAAGCATCAGCAGGAGCAGTAGATCAATATGATGTACATTATACAGTAGGACAACCAGCAACCACAACTATTGCAACAGGAGATAGTGTTAGTTTTACGATAACTTATGCTCCTACTACAAGAGGAACTCATGGTAATAACTCAGGAACTAGAATCTCTGTCAATATCCCAACAAATGATGTTGATGAAGCAAACTATAACTTTAATATTAGTGGTATTGGACTTCTTGGAGGTCCTATTGATTGTGCTGCTGGTAAAGTACTTTTTACTCATAATAATTCATCAAGCCTTTTCGACTTAGACTATACAGATATAAATCTTTCAGTAACAAATCTTGGAAATACAGGAATATTAGTTGATGGTACAGCTATTCACCCACAGAATAATTTTGTATATGCAATGCGTAGAAATGCTGGAGGAACAAGAAATGATTTATTTGTGACAGGTGATGATGGGCAAGATCAGTTGGTAGGAGATATTAGTGGATTAAATGGTAACCTTTTTTATTTAGCTGCTGACTTTGATTCTGATGGCTATTACTATACCAAACAAAACATTAACAGTACTGCATTTTATAAGATAGATGTCCACTCCTTAGAAACAACTACAATCACTTTAAGTCAATCAATTCGAATTTTTGACATGGCTTATCGTGAACAAGATAGTTTGTTTTATGCTGTGAGTAATCAAGGAACAATTGGATTAGTAAGTATTAATCCAAAAACTGGTGAGGTTATACTTATTGGAAATAATGGAATCTCAACTAATTATGAATCTATATTCGCTAGTGATGATGGACGAATTTATGGACAAGCAACTACAGGGCGAATTTATGAGTTAAATATCAGAAATGGTAGCCAAGATATTGTAACAAATGATCCTACTTATAACCTTAGCTTTTTAGATGGAGCAAGTTGTGGTACTTTTACTTTTACTGCTCAACCAAGGGCTATTGTCAAAGGAAATAATATACTGATTCCTGACGGAGATACATCTCCTAATGCAGAAGATGGAACTGCTTTTGGTACTCAACAGCGTAATGTAGGAAGTGTTACAAGAACTTTTTGGATTTTAAATGAAGGTATAACAGATTTAAGTATTGGAACACTTGATATTAGAGCAACAGCAAACCCTGTAAATCAATATGATAATCAATACACAATTGTACAACCAACTTCTTCTATCATTTCAGCTGGAGATAGTGTAAGTTTCACCATTACTTATGCCCCACAGAATACAGGAAGACATGGAGCTAACACAGGACCAAGGGCTTTTTTAACATTCACTACAAATGATTTAGATGGTGATTTCAACTTTGATATTCATGGTACTTGTATCTCTGGAGACCCTATAGATTGTTCTACTGGAAAAATGCTTGTTTCTTCAGATAATGCAACAAGGGTATATGATTTAGACTATACAGACTCAAACCTTCCTAGAACAAACTTTGGAAACACAGGATTACTGTTTGATGGAATTGCGATTCACCCTGATGATAATTTTGTATATGCAATGAGAAGAAATGCTGCTGGAACAAGAAGTCAGTTGTGGGTAATGGGTGATAATGGTCAAGATGAATATATAGGTACAGTATCAGGTCTTAATAGTGGTCATCTTTACTTAGCTGCCGATTTTGATACTGATGGTTATTACTATACAAAAAGAGATATTAATGATGCCATTTTGTATAAGGTTGATGTTCGTTCGGTTACAGCTACACCAATCACATTAAGTCAATCTATTCGAATCTTGGATATGGCTTATCGTGAACAAGATAGTTTATTTTATGCAGTTAGTGATTTAGGAGTTGTCGGTTTAGTAAGTATTAACCCAAGAACTGGTGAGGTTATATTGATTGGTAATAATAATACAACAGCACATCATGCTGTTTATTCAAGTACAACTGGTGAAATTTACGGACAATCTCTCACTGGAGAACTTCTTGAATATGACCTTACAGATGGACATCAAGATATTGTTACAAATGTACCAACTTATAATCTTAGCTTTCCAGATGGAGCAAGTTGTGGAGCATTATCTCTACCTCCTCGTCCAGAAATGGTAGTAAAAGGAGGTGGTATTGTTATTTTTGATGAAGAAGATTCACCCAACTCAGAAAATGGAACTTCTTTTGGTACCCAACAAGTAAATGTTGGAAGCATCACACAAACTTTCTGGATTTTGAATGAAGGAACTGCTGATTTAACTATTGGAACATTAGACATTCAAGCTTCAGCAGGAGCAGTAGATCAATATGATATCCACTATACAATCACTCCTCCTACATCTACTCTTATTTCAGCAGGAGATAGTGTTAGTTTTTCTATTACTTATGCACCCACAGTAGTTGGAAGACATGGAGCAAACACAGGTCCCAAAGCAAGTATTCATATTCATAACAATGATTTTGATGGTACTTATAATTATACAATTCATGGTACAAGTATTAGTGGAAACCCAATTGATTGTTCTTCTGGAAAAATTCTGTTCACTCATAATAACACCACAAGATTATATAATGTAGATTATACAAATGCTGGTCTTCCTGTTACAGAACTTGGAAATACAGGGTTAAGGTTTAATGGTATTGGTATCAACCCTACAGATAATTTCATCTATATGATGAGAATAGCAAGTGGTACAAATCAACTATGGGTAATGGGAGATAATGGACAAGACGAATATGTGGGAACAGTAAATGGGTTAACTAATGGACATAGTTATCAAGCGGGTGCTTTTTCAAAGACCGATGGTTATTATTATGTAAAAAGAGATGTAAATGATGCAATTCTATACAAAGTTGATACTCGTTCAGCTATAGCCACACCAATTACCTTAACTCAATCAATTCGAATTTATGATATGGCTTATCGTGAACAAGATGGATTATTTTATGCTGTCAGTAATCAAGGAACAATTGGTTTGGTAAGCATAAATCCAAATACAGGAGAAGTTATATTGATTGGTAATAATGGGGCTACAGCACACAATGCAGTTTATGCAAGTTCTACTGGTGAAATTTATGCACAATCTACCACTGGAGAACTTTTTCAATACGACCTAACTGATGGTAGTGAGTTTATTTTTAGTGATGATCCTACTTACAATCTTAATAATTTAGATGGAGCTGCTTGTGGAGCGTTAAATTTTGATGTTGATCTTGAAGTTTCAAAAGTTGATGATAATATCACAGCATACACAGCTGGAGAAAAAAACATATATACTGTAATTATCAAAAATAATGGTCCTTTTTCAGCAACTAATGCAATTGTTAGTAATCCATTACCTAGTGGGGTTACAAATAATGATTTTTCTTGGATTGTTACATCCTATGGTACAGCTATTAGTTCTTATTCTGGAACAAATACAGGAACAATACAAGATACAATAAGCATTGCTTCGGGAGATAGTATTGTTTACACAATCACCATAGATATCCCTACTGGCTATACTGGAAATTTAGTGAATACAGCAACAATCACAACTTCTTCTAATACAACAGATACAGATTTGACAAACAACAGTAAAACTGATACTGATGTAAATCAAAGCTTGTCAGTGGAAACTTGTAATAATGGAATTGATGATGATGGAGATGGTTTAATTGATTGTTTTGATACAGAATGTTATACCAATGACTCTTGTGAAGATTTTTATTTTGGAGGAACGCAACCTGAATGTCCAAAAACGTTAGGATCGTTTAGTATAAGATTAGAAAAGTCTGGAGTTGCAGGGGTTTCTGGGTATTCACAACCTGCTATTGGAGACATTGATGGTGATGGTATTCCTGACATTGTAGCAACTAACACAAATAGAATACAAGTATTAAATGGAAATGATGCAAGCCTAAAATTCAATATCTCTAGAGGAATCAATCAATTTAACCCTGGAGCATCTATTGCAGATATTGATAAGGATGGAAAAGCTGAAATTTATTTGCAAGCAAGTAATAGAAGACTTTACAAATATGACCACACAGGTACTCAAGTTTGGCAGTCTACTCAACAATTTGGTATCAATCATTGTGGTAGTTTCAATTGTAATCCACCAAATTGGAATATCCAAAGTTCTGTTCGTCCTTCTTTTGCTGATTTTGATGGGGATGGACAAGCAGAGATTTATATGGGAAATGAGATTTGGAATGCTATGACAGGTAGTCGAATTGTACGTCCTGCTAATTCTTATTATGCTGCAAAAGGAGCTCAAAATGCTGCCTTATCTCAACAATCTTCTGCCTATGATATTCTTCCTGATTCTTATTGTGCTGATTGTAGTGGAATGGAATTAATTTGTGGAAATACTGTATACTCAGTCAACATTGCTACTCAAACAATGACTGTTGTTTCTACTAGTCCTTCTTATGGTGATGGTTATACTGCTTTGGCTGATTGGAATGGTGATGGATTAATGGATATCATTGTCACTGATATCAATGGTGGTGGTGGTGCAGCTCCATTTGTCTACATATGGGATCCAAGAACAAAGCAATTAATTAAAACTGACAAAACTGGAAACACATTGGCAGACCGTGTATTTGTAGGAGGAGGTACAGGAGATACTGGTGTTCCTGCTGGAGGTATTGCTTCTATTGCTGACTTTGATGGTGATGGAGTAAATGAGATAGCTATTGTTGGTCGTAATCGAATTTATATTGTTGAGAGTAATTTGTCTATTTCAACATCAATGGTTGTGAATGATCCTTCTTCTGAAACTACTTGTACAGCATTTGATTTTGATGGTGATGGAGAAGTAGAAATTGTTTACAGAGATGCACAAAATCTAAGAATATTATACTATGATGGAACATCATTAACTGTAAAAGCAACAACACCATGTACTTCTGGAACACGATTAGAGTCTCCTGTAGTGGCAGATGTAGATGCTGATGGTGAAGCAGAAATCATTTGTACTTGTGGTTCTCAAACACGGATTTATGGAAGTGATGTATCAACATCATGGCTACCAACTCGTAAGGTTTGGAATGTGCATGGTTATATACCAACATTGGTAAATGATGATTTAACAATACCTTCTATTCATCAAAATAAAGCATTAATTCCTACACAAGACATTTTTCTTTCTCAATCTCAAAAGGTAGATAGTAATGGTAATATTATTTTACCAGCTACGCCAGATTTAGTCGTTTCTATAGACACTGTTATATTTACAGACCCTTGTACAGATACTATTGGAACCGCAACTGTTACCATTTGTAATGAAGATTTTGAATCATTAGAATTTGGGTATTCTTTGAGCTATTACAAAGGAAATCCTTCTTCTGGAGGGACATTAATTGGGAAAGATACTGTAGTGGTTGATTCTGTGAATATAGTATCAGCAAGTTGTTTTGAAATGACTTTTGAGGTTCCTAACGAAGTTTATGATTTATATGTTTATGTGAATGATGATGCCTCTAATTTAGCAACAGTTCCTAATATCACAATAGAAGAATGTGATTCTACCAATAACTTTGCAATTAAAAGAATTAACACAAAACCACTTTTAAGCATTACAGACCCCTCTCCTGCTTGTATTCCTAATACTATTGACTTAACTGATACTAATATCACAACAGGGTCTATAAACATAGGTACCAATACTTATTACACAAATGCTACTGCAACTAGTTTAGTAACTGATGAAACAGCTGTCGGAAATGGAGTTTATTACATCATAACTACAAATTCAAATGGTTGTACAGATACAGCTGCTGTCAATGTAACTGTTCAGAGTGCACCAAACCTTAGCATTACCAACCCAGACCCTATTTGTCAACCTAGTACAATTGATTTAACTGATGCTGATATCATCTCTGGATCTACTAATCTTGGAACAAACACCTATTACACTAATGCTGCTGCAACTAGTTTAGTGGCTGACGAAACGGCTGTTGGAAATGGTACTTTTTATATTGTTTCTACTCTAGGAACTTGTGCTGATACTGCTGCTGTAAATGTAACAGTCAATAACACACCAAACCTTAGCATTACCAACCCAGACCCTATTTGTCAACCTAATACCATTG
>JAAEPT010000080.1 GCA_024232295.1 Cytophagales bacterium | reverse complement strand
TTGACATTCTTGTGCTAATTCTCTATTATAGCAATCCTCTAAGAAGCTATACAAATGGATCAATCTTAATTTAAGTTGCATTATTTAAGATAATCATTTTTTAGCTTCTTTTTTTAGCTAATTCCAACCCTTAATTCACATTCAATATAATTTATTAGTTGACTTACTAAATCAACTTAGTACCATTACAGAATTAAATAAAACTTCAGTTAAATATATTGTATTTGATAATGATTATCCAAAAGTACGATCTAATGAAATAAGCTTATTTTTTCGTAAGAAGTAATGATGGATAGTGTCTATCCAAATAGTGATATGCTCTTCAAAGGTACTTTTATAGTATTTTTGAGAGTTTTTCTTTTTTCAGAAACAGAATGATAAGGTTAAAAAAATGAAAACCTCCCAAGGTAATTCTTAGAAGGTTTTAGCACGGGCAGTAGGACTCGAACCCACAACCAATGGTTTTGGAGACCACTACTCTACCAATTGAGCTATGCCCGTAATTGTTGCACAAAATTATGGCAATAGAAGGGTAAATACAAAGCTTTATCCTTCTTTTTTTGCCTCTTCCCAGTATTCATTCATTTCACCAACTGATAAGTTTTCAATACTTGTTTGATTATCAATTGCTTGTTGTTCTATATGATTGAAACGATTGATGAATTTTTGATTAGTCTTCTCAAGTGCTTTGACAGGGTTTATCCCTTCAAATCGAGCATAATTCACCAAAGAGAATAGAATATCTCCAAATTCCTTTTCTTTTTCCTCTTGAGTAGGAGCTTCTTTAAACTCTTGAATTTCCTCTTGTACCTTCTCCCAAACATCTTCTTTATTATCCCAATCAAAGCCCACTCCACGAGCTTTTTCTTGGATGCGAACGGCTTTTACCAAAGAAGGCAGAGAAGTTGGTACTCCTTCCAATACACGTTTATCTTTCTTCTCCTTTAGTTTTATTTTCTCCCAATTTCTTTTAACGTCTTCTTCATTCTCTACTTCAATATCTCCGTAAATGTGAGGATGTCTTCTAATCATTTTTTCACAAATCCCATTCAATACATCTGCTATATCAAAGTCTCCTGTCTCTGAGGCAATTTTGGAATAAAAAACAATATGGAGCATCAAATCCCCCAACTCATTTTGAATTTCTTCTGTATCATTTTGCAAAATAGCATCAGAGAGTTCATAAACTTCTTCAATGGATAAATGTCGAATGCTTTGTATGGTTTGTTTTTTATCCCAAGGGCAATTAATGCGTAATTCGTCCATAATTGTCAATAAACGATCAAATGCATTAAGTTTTTCTGTTCTGTTTTGATCTTTAGGAGGTATGTTTTGAATAGGCATAATTGTAATGAATTGAGTTTTATGGTACAAAAATGATGTTGTTGAAACTTTAAACAAAGTGATACAGTTATATTTTAGTCGAAAAATACTAACTTTGTTATATCTAAAAGCATAAAATATGATAGAAATCGTTTTAGCCCTAGTAGTAGTAGCCCTCTTTTTCGTATTCATGTCTGTTCGCATGATTTTCTTAAAAGATGGGGAGTTCAAAGGAACATGTGCTTCACAAAGCCCTTTTTTACGTCAAGAAGGAGCTACTTGTGGATATTGTGGTAAGAAAGTTGATGAGTGTGAGCTCGAAGACGGAGAAGTAAATAAAGTAATGGCAAAGTTTAATTAAGCAATTTTGCTATTTGAACTTTGATATATATTAGAAATAAAGGCTTTGTGTGAAAGCCTTTTTTATGCATCATAAAAATCAATGTATGGTTTATATGATGCTTTTGAATTTTGAGTGTTATAATATAATAGAAATACGTGGCATTAATAAAATCAATTTCAGGAATTAGAGGTACTATTGGTGGTGCTCCAAATGAGAATTTAACTCCTTTGGATGTTGTGAAATTTGCATCAGCCTATGGTACATGGTTGCTAAATAGTGGAAAACCAAAAAAAGTCGTTGTTGGTAGAGATGCTCGTTTGTCTGGACAAATGATTTCTGATATCGTGACTTCAACCTTAATTGGTTTGGGGATTGATGTTGTAGATTTAGGTCTTTCAACAACTCCTACTGTAGAAATCGCTGTTCCTTTAGAAAATGCTGGAGGAGGTATTATCCTTACAGCAAGTCATAACCCAATTCAATGGAATGCTCTCAAATTATTGAATGATAAAGGAGAATTCATTTCTGGTGAAGAGGGACAAAGAATTTTGGAAATTGCAGACAAAGAAGAGTTTGCATATGCTGATGTTAAGGAATTAGGTCAGTACTCAAAAGATGACTCTTATATTCAAAAACATATTCAGCAGATTTTAGATCTTCCTTTGGTCGATGTAGAAGCTATTAAGGCTCGTAAATTCAAAGTTGCTATTGACTGTGTAAACTCTACAGGAGGAATTGCTCTTCCTCAGTTGTTAGAAGCTTTGGGAGTACAAGAGTGTGTTGAATATTATTGCGATCCTACAGGATATTTTCCACACAACCCAGAGCCATTACCAGAAAACCTTACGGAGATTTGTAGAGAAATCGAAAAGGGTGGGGTTGACTTAGGAATTGTTGTAGATCCAGATGTAGATAGATTAGCTTTTATTTCTGAAGATGGTAGTTTCTTTGGAGAAGAATATACATTAGTTGCAGTAGCTGATTATGTACTGAAACATACACCAGGTAGTACTGTTTCAAACCTTTCTTCTACACAAGCACTAAGAGATGTGACAGAAAAGTATGGACAAACTTATAGTGCTTCAGCAGTAGGTGAAGTAAATGTTGTGAACTTAATGAAGGAAACAAATGCTCCAATTGGTGGAGAAGGAAACGGAGGAATTATCTATCCTGCTCTTCATTATGGTCGTGATGCACTAGTTGGTATTGCATTATTCTTAACACATTTAGCTAAATCTGATAAGCCTGTAAGTTTATTACGTGCTACTTATCCAAGTTACTTTATCTCTAAAAATAAAGTGGATTTAACTCCAGACATTGACATTGATAAGGTATTGGTAAGTATTCAGGAAAAGTATAAAAACGAAAAGATTAACACAATTGACGGTGTTAAAATTGAGTTTGACAAGGAATGGATACATTTAAGAAAGTCGAATACAGAACCAATTATTCGTATTTATTCAGAATCTAAGTCTCAGTCTACAGCAGAGCACTTAGCAAATAAAATTATTCAAGATATTAAAGAAATAATTGCATAAATTACCAAAAAAGGTAACAAAGCAAAAAGAAAAGCTCTTAGGACTACCTAAGAGCTTTTCTTCATTAAAAAGGAAGCTTATGAATACGATCTATTTTGATAATGCTGCAACAAGTCCTATGTATCCAGAAGTTTTGGAGGCTATGATGCCTTATTTTCAAGACTTTTTTGGAAACCCTTCTTCTACACACAAAAAAGGGAGAGAAGTAAAGGCAAAGCTTGAACAAGCTCGTAAGGAAGTTGCTAGATGCTTGAATGCAACTGCTTCAGAGATTTTCTTTACTTCTTGTGCTACAGAAGCAAATAATACAATTCTAAAGTCTGTAGTCAAATCCTATGGAACCAAGCATATCATTAGTTCTTCTTTGGAACATCATGCAGTTTTGTATACTTTACATTATTTGGAAGCTATAGAAGATTTGACAGTTCATTATGTAAAGCATGATTCAAAGGGTGTTTTAGATTTAGAACATTTGAAAGAGTTATTAGAGAAGTTCCCGAATGCCTTGGTAACCATTATGCATGGAAATAATGAAATTGGCAACTTAAACCCCATTAAAGAAATTGCGGAATTATGTCAAAAGTCTGGCGCTTTCTTTCATTCAGATACAGTACAAACAATTGGGCATTATGCTTTGGATGTACAAGAATTAGGATTGAATGCTTTGGTTGGTTCTGCTCATAAGTTTCATGGTCCCAAAGGAGTAGGGGTTTTGTATTTAAAGGCAGGGAGTAAATTACACTCATTTATTCATGGTGGTGCACAAGAAAGAGGGTTTCGTGCAGGTACAGAGAATATTGCAGGGATTATTGGTTTAAGTGAGGCATTATCTTTGACGTACCAATCATTAGATAAAGACAAAGAATATATATCCTCTTTAAAAGCATACTTGATTGAACAATTGAGACTAGAAATTGAGGGAGTTGAATTTAATGGGAGCGAAGTATTTGAAGAAAGTTTATACTCTTTGATTAATATTAGTTTGCCTCCATTGCGTAATAGTGGAATGCTTTTGTTCAATTTAGACCTGAACAATATTTCGGTTTCAAGTGGTAGTGCTTGTTCAAGTGGTGCACAAATTGGTTCTCATGTATTACAAGCCTTGGAGGTTGTAGCAGAAAGGCCTTCTATTCGTTGTTCATTTAGTAAGTTTAATACTAAAGAAGAAATCGATTTCTTTGTCAAAAAATTAGCATCTTTATATTAATATTTAGCTCAATCACAAAATGATGAAAAAAATTACTTTCTACCTTCTATTTACAGTCTTTGCTTTCTCAAGTACATGGGCACAGGTCAATGAGGATATTAAAAGGAAATCTCAACAGAATAACCAAAATAATAATTCTGGAGGAACAACGTCTAACCCTACGCCTTCCTCTCCTTCAAATACAAATTCATACTCTAATAATGATAATCAAAGCATAGGAAGTTCTTGTGCAGATGCTTGTGCTTCTGGTTGTATAAATATGGGGGTATCAATTCTTACTGATATTATTTTGGGGGTAAACAGAGAGTATGTGAATGCAGTGAAGGATGATAAAAGTTATATTTCACACCTTGATATCGACTTAAATGTCGGTTTCCTTCCTAATCGTTATGTCGTTTTATTACCTCATATTTCAGGACAATATGGTGTGTTTTCTACAGATTTTAGAATCTATAGTAATTTTGAAAGACGTTTGGAAAAGTTAGACATTTATACAACTTACGATTGGCAAATTTTAGGGATTAATTTCCTTTCCTTAGACAATGTAAATGCTCGCTTGAGTTCGGGTTTTCTATCGGAAGGTTTTGAGGGAGGAACTAGTTATAATGAACATATGCTTTCTTTTCAAGTTTATCCAAGTTCTGCTCTAAAGTTTAATACAGAATTACGACTAACACATGATTATGAAAATATATGGGTGAGACAAGAAGTAAATATTCGTGCTTCTTATCGTTTGCCTATTACCGACTCAGAAAGAACACAATTTAATTTGATTTTGGGAGGCTTGTATGCTAGGTATTATGAGAGTGTAGAAGTTTGGACAGTAAGTGCAGGAGTGGGAATCACATTTGAGTAAAAAGTACATCTATGTATATATCTAAGAAGAAGCCTAATTTTTCAATCATTCCAGAGCTTAGAAGGTATTTGAGTAAATATTCTCGTGAGGTACTTTTGCCGATTTCTTATCAAGACTTATGTCACTTTGATTATTCAATGCCAATTTATGATTCACAGGGGAATGATACATTATGGCAGTCTGTAATGTATTCACAGGCAGATATGAATGAAATTCATAATGGATTGAAAAAAGTGTATACAATGCTCTATACAGATGGTAATATGGATGTAATTGAGCATTTGACCATTGATAGAGTGGAATATTGTACTTTTGGAAACTCAAAGCCTTTTCGTATTCGATTACGAAATACAATGAATGATAATTATGGTTATTATTACATCAAAAAAGCAGATGCTTCTAGAGTATATGGTTTGGAATTAGAACATATTCTTTCTCCAAATAAAATTAACTTTTTGGTAGATAGAGAAACGTTGATAGAAGATCATATTGCGGGAATTCCGGGAGATGATTTTGTCAAAAACTACTTTACAGATAATAGTATTAATCTAATTCGTATTGCAAAAGAATTTGTGAAGTTCAATGAGCGATGTTTTATTCGTTTATTAGGCGATATGCGTTCTTATAACTATGTAGTAGACATTACCCCTGACTTTGAAGAAACTCAATATCGTATTCGTGCCATTGACTTCGATCAACAATCATACGAAGGGAAGAAAAAAATGTATCTACCTCAGTTTTTTAAGGAAAACTACCTAGCTGTGGAGCTTTGTATGCAGTTTATTACAGATGAAGCCCTACAACAATACCAAACAGAGGAAAGAACATTGATGGCAATGCGTATTCGTTCTTCTCGCTATCGTATCAAAGATTTGCTTGATATTATGACAAAGGATGAGATTTCTACTCCAGAAAAAGTTGAGCAACTAAAAACAGAACTAGCAGAACATTTTCAAGATGATTCGTACTTGACTTGTAAGAGTATGGGAGAAATTTTAAAGAAGAATCTAAGAAATACATTAACTAAATCAATGCGTCAATTAAGCAAAGAAAAATATTTAGCGAAGTATTAAATTGGGTTAATTTTGAAATAAAAAAAGGGATTACTAATGAAAGCAATCCCTTTTTTTATGTTTCTTATATTTTTATAAATCGATTTCGATTTGATCTCTTAGTAAATCATCAAATACTTGTCTTTTTCTGATAAGTTGAGCTTTTCCTTTGTAGATCAAAACTTCAGCAGGCTTTAGGCGAGAGTTGAAGTTTGAACTCATTTCAAAACCATAAGCTCCTGAATTTTTGAAAGCCAAGAAATCACCAACTCTTGCTTCTGCAATTTCTCTATCAGAACCAAAAGTATCTGTTTCACAGATATTACCTACTACATTATAAACTTTTCTACGTCCTTCTGGATTCGAAATGTTTGCAATGTGATGATAAGAACTGTATAACATTGGACGAATTAAGTGATTGAATCCAGAATCTACCCCAATAAATGTACAAGCTGGAGTTTCTTTGATAATGTTTGTTCTTACCAAGAAATGACCAGATTCACTTACCAAGAATTTACCTGGCTCAAACCAGATTTCTAATTCTTTGCCATGTTCTTTGAAAAATTCTTGAACAGCTTCAGTCATCTTTTCACCCAATTCTGGAATATTTGTGATAACGTCTCCATCCTTATAAGCTACTTTGAATCCACTACCGAAATCTAAAAACTTAAGATTAGGGAAGTGCTTTGCTTTTCCAAATAATACTTTTGCACCTTTCAAGAAAACATCAGTATCTAGGATATCAGAACCTGTGTGCTCGTGAAGTCCTACTACATTGATGTTATACTTTTCTACAACTTCTAGAATTTCATCAAACTGTAAAATTGAAATACCAAACTTAGAACCAATATGTCCTACTTGAATATTTGCATTTCCACCTGCTTGAATGTGTGGGTTGATACGGATACAAACTGGTAAATCATTACCATATACTTCTCCTACTTTTTCTAGGAAAGGCAAACTGTCAATATTGATATTAACACCCAAAGCAATTGCTTCTTGAATTTCTTCAAAAGCTACACAGTTTGGAGTATAAATTATTTCCTTAGGCTCGAAACCAACCTTAAGAGCTAATTTTACTTCATTGATACATACAGCATCAAATCCTGCTCCTGCTTCTTTTAATAACTTAACGATGTTAATGTTTGTCAATGCCTTTGCAGCATACTTCAATTTTACATCAATTCCGGAAAAAGCTTTCTTCAACTTATTGTACTGTTCTACAATACGGTCGCCATCATACACATACAGTGGAGTTCCAAACTCCTCTGCAATATCAGTGAGCATATGCCCCTGAATCTGATACTGATTTCCTTCTAAAATCATCTTCTAATTAGTTAAATAAAATAATCTTGGTTTCGATAAGATAAAATTACTAATTAATGTTTAATAAATACTTCGAATCACATAAATATTTTAGGGTATTTATTGTTTTACTTCAAGGATTTGGATGATTGCTTGTCTCTTTTGGTAAATATTTGCAGACTTTTTATTAAGACTTTTCCATTGAATTTCTTGTTTTAAAAATTCAATTGTTTTCCAGTAGGTCAATGTGAACAAACCGATAATTGGTAAACTTAGTGCATACAAACCTGTATAAAACCAATCATTTGAAAATTGATGAAAGCCATATACTTGTAATGGATATAAAATGCTAAAACTAAAAATTCCAATGATCAGAGTAATGGGAGCGAAAAAAGCTTCGTCTTTTGTAATGCTATAAGTCACTAATGAAGGAATTTTATAAGCTAAGTAATTATTGAGCAGCCCAAATAAATAAATTGGGAAACTAATGATTAATCCCAATAATGTCCAAGAAATAATTGTTTTAGAAGCTTTTACATTTTTATCAGAGATTTTGTGTTGAGATAAAAGTGAAAAATATTCTTCTGCCTTATTTTCTAAACTTGTTAATTCATTATTAGATAATGTATTGATTTTCTGCTGAACTTCCTGTCCCAACTCCAACCAGTTTTTTTCATCCTTTTGATGTTGATAGATTGTTTCTATCTTATGAATTAGGTCATCCTCTTTTTCATCTTTAGTATGGATGATTAGCTCTTTTAGACGCTCTTCAATTATTAAACTTACGTTTTTTACGGACTTTTCTTTTTCCTCTTTTAGCGTATTTTGGTATTCTTTGAGACTAATTGGTTGCCCTACTTTGATGTGTACATTTGTTCTGAAAAAATTAGGTGATTCATAATTAAGTCCAATAGGCAGAATTTCTACACCAATGTCAAAATTATTGATTTCTTCTGCTCCTAGAGCAATACGAGCAGTTCCTGTCTTGATAGGACGTAGCTTTCTTTCAATAAAACTAGAACCCTCTGGGAAGATTAGAATGCTTTTTTGATCTGCTAGATGTTCATAGCATTTTTGAAAACTTTGTTGATTATCACCCTTTGAACCATTTTTATCTTGCTTTCTATAAATAGGAATCATGTTCAATAAACCCAATACCCAATGATGGAATTTAGTTTTAAAAACACCTCCATTGGTAAGGAAATGCATTTGTTGAGGTAAAATGGAAGCTACGAGCAAAGGATCCATAAATGTATTAGGATGATTTGCTACTACAATCATTGCCTTTTTTCGTGCTTGGGGTATATTTTCTGTACCTTCTATTTGTACTCTTTTATAAAAAATGCGAGTAGAAATGCGTACAACTATTTTCAGAACAAAGTATAACATATCATTTTTCAATTGATGATACTCAAAATTATAAAGCTTCATTTGTTTCTTTTTCAAAGAAGTGAATAATTACGGACTTTTTATGCAGTATCTGAATATTTTAAGTATCTTCATTTTGGAATCCTTTTTGTAAAAGGTCAAATGTATCAATTAGAATACGCTTATGAGAAAAATTGTTTTTTATACATTGTTGATGAGTTTTGTAGCAGGTTTAATGTCTTTTTCTAAAAAAATAGAAGGAGAAAATAGACATGTTTTTACACAAGGAGAATCGGTTACTTATCGATTACATTATGGTTTTATTACAGCAGGAGAAGCAACAATTAATGTAGATCCTCAATTATACAAGATAGATAATAAGATTTGTTATAAGTTGGGAGTTTATGGTAAGTCAACAGGGATGTTTGCCAAAGCCATGTACATTGATGACCGTTGGTTGTCTTATGTAGACACAACTACTTTGTTACCAGAACTAGGGTATAGAGAGATCAAAGAATCAAAGTATCGTTTGTGGGAAACTACTTATTTTGATCAAAAGGATGATTCGGTGAAAATTGTTTCTCAAAAAAAGAAAAAGAGTAATCCTAAAAAAACGAAATATTATGCGTCTCCTAAAGAAGTACATGATATGGTAAGTGGATATTTCTTCCTAAGAAATATTGATTACAATAAAATGAAAAAAGGTGATAGAAAGAGAATCAATGCTTTTTTGGAAGATACAAATTATAAGTTTGAGGTTGTTTATAAGGGAAAAGAAGTTGTGAAAACAAAGCTTGGAAAGATCAATGCAATTAAATTAACACCAGATATGCCAGAGAATGATTTGTTTGAAGGAGATGAATCAATTACAATTTGGTTGTCTGATGATGGGAATAGAGTTCCACTCAAGGTAGAAGCAAAATTATTTGTGGGAGCTGTAGAAATGGATATTGAATCTCATAAAAATTTGAAGCATAAATTGAATTATGCAAAGTAAAAAATGGTTATGAACTCAGAAAGAAAACTGTCTAAGTGTTAGACAGTTTTTTTTGTATGGTTAATTTTGGTTACTTTCGTGATCTTGCGAAAGAAAAATAAGACTTATGAAAAGATATTTCTGTTTACTATTATTGGTTTTGTTGGGGTACTCCACTTATGCCACAGGGTACCAAGTGAAAGGTAATTTACTGCACAATGATGAGGCTAAATATGTCTATTTATATGAAGTACAGGGTAATTTTATTTTAAGTAAAATTGATTCTGCTCAAATAAAGAAAGGGAAATTTGTCTTTAAATATGAAGACAAACAAAGAGAAGGGGTATATCATCTTGGAGTTACAAAAAAAGGTTCTACTCCTGTTGTATTGGCACAAGAATCTATCATTGTGACAGCCGAAGGTACAAGTTTTAAGACAAGTATTCGCATTCAAAATTCTCCAGCCAATGTCATTTATCAAAAATACATAGAGAGCAATAATTCATTAGAGAAAAAAGTAGCAGAGGTAAATAAAGACTTTCAGCAAAGAGTAATGCCTCTTGAAAAGAAAGATCCGACAACTTTTCAAGTAGAATATCAAAAGCTTGTACAAAGAATTCAAGCAGCAAGAACTGAGTATCGCTCATTCTTGACACAAATGGCTCAACACGAAAATGAGTACATGAAAAAAGTAGGACGCTTTTTAGAAATTAATGAAGTAACTACAAAGATTAATTACTTTTCGAAATATGATTTGTTTGATGAGTCATTGACAAGAGGTGACTTTATTGTTCGTAAAATCAATTTGTATTTCACATTATTTGCCAATGTAAATCAGAAAACATTAGCAGGGGAAACAGAAGTTTTATTGAAAATGGCTCCTACCAAAACGAAAGCAAGAGCAGTTGTTTTTGAAGCTTTGACACGTGCCACTATTCCCAATGATGCTGGTTATGCAAAGCGTGTTGTAGAAGCTTTCCAAATGGAATATCCAAAAAATGAATATACAAAGTTTGTGGCAACATTGCTTCCTAGTGATGGTCTACTAAATATTGGTGATAAAGCACCAGAGATTGATTTGCCTTCTTTTGATGGGAAGAACATTGCTTTATCTTCTTTGAAAGGAAAAGTTGTATTAATTGACTTTTGGGCTTCTTGGTGTGGACCTTGTCGCAGAGAAAACCCTAATGTTGTGAAGCTTTATCAAGAGTATAGAGACAAAGGTTTCACAGTATATAGTGTGTCTTTGGACTCAAAACAAGCAAATTGGGTAAAGGCAATTCAAAAGGATAATTTATCTTGGGGAAGCCACGTTTCTGAATTGAAAAAATGGAATTCTTCTGCTGCAAGAGCATATCGAGTACGCAGTATTCCTACTACTTATTTGATTGATGAAAATGGGGTGATTATCGGTAAAAACTTAAGAGGACAAGCTTTGGAAGCTAAGTTGGCGAGTTTATTTGCTGGTAAATAATCATTTGTTGATAAAGCTAACATGAAGGTTACACATACTTAACAAAGAAGTGATAGTTTTGCAACGCAATTAACCACGGGACACTGTTCAAAAACCAAAAGATATGGGAAATACAGAAAAACCAAGAAAAGTACTTTTAGTAGATGATGAGGCTGATATTTTAGAATTATTGGAGTATAATCTTTTGAAAGAGGGTTATCAAGTTCGTACAGCCAATAATGGGAAAACAGCTTTGGAAGTTGGTAAAGAGTTTAAGCCAGATTTAATCTTATTGGATATTATGATGCCAGGGATTGATGGGGTAGAGACTTGCCGATTATTCAGAGAAGATAATACATTCCAAGATACTTATATCATATTTTTAACAGCTCGTTCTGAGGAATATTCTGAGGTTGCTGCTTTCCAAAATGGAGCTAATGATTACTTGGTAAAGCCAATTAAACCTCGTGCCTTAATGAGTAGAATTGATGCTTTCTTTAGAAGAAGTGCTGAAAAGGTGCAAGAAGAGGATGAGGTGAAAATCTTGGATTTAGAGATCAATCGTTCAAGCTACACAATTCAAAAGAATGGAGTTGAAATAACATTCCCTCGTAAAGAATTTGAATTGCTGTATTTCTTGGCAAAAAACCCACGCAAGGTTTATAATAGAGAAGATTTATTAGAGCGAATTTGGGGAGCAGATGTTTCTGTGATTCCTCGTACAGTAGACGTACACATTCGTAAGATTCGTGAAAAATTAGGTGAGGGATATATCAAGACTGTGAAAGGTGTTGGTTATAAATTTGACTTATAGTTTTAGATTATAGAGAGAAGGATAAATGCTTTTTAACTCACGTTCGGTTGCTTTTTTGTTTGCGACAGTGGTATCGCTTAGTACAGCCCTAGGAGTTTCTATTACAGATTCTTCACTGAAGGTATTTATCCTTGTTTTCTTATTATCATTTTTATCTGCTTTCTCTGTTGCTTTTGTGATTCTTGAATTTTTAATTTTTAAAGAAATTCGCAAAATCTACAAGATTTTTAATCGCTTCAGAGGAGAGGAGTTTGCAGAGAATAAAGATGCTCATGCTCCAATTCAACAAGTAAGTCAAGATTTGAGTGCTTTCGTACACATGAAAGAACGAGAAATTAATAAATTAAAAGAATTAGAAAGTTTTCGTAGAGAGTTCTTAGCTGACTTATCACATGAGCTTAAAACTCCTGTGTTTGCTGCCCAAGGATTTATTCATACATTATTGGATGGTGCTGTAGATGATGAGCGTGTAAGAGGGCGTTTTTTATCTAAGGCAGCCAAAAGTTTGGACGATCTTGATAATCTTGTACAAGATTTAATTGCAATTTCTCAGCTAGAGACGGGAGAAGTTCGCATGAGAATGGAAGCTTTTAATATTGTTGAGTTAATTGATGAGGTTTTTGAACAACTCATGCTAAAAGCAGAGAAAAGAGGAGTAAGTATGGTACTAGAGAATCGAATTAGAAAAGTGGATGTGCTAGTACATGCTGACAAAAATAGAATTAAACAAGTTCTAAAGAACTTGGTAGATAATGCAATAAAGTATGGAAATGAGAATGGTGTGGTAACTGTCCATATTTCTTTGAAGAAAGAAGCTATACAACTCATCATTAGTGATGATGGTCCAGGAATTTCGGAAGAGCACCAAAGTCGAATTTTCCAGCGCTTTTATCGTATTGAAAAAAGTCGTTCCAAAGAAATGGGAGGTACAGGGCTTGGTTTGGCAATTGTGAAGCATATTATAGAGGCTCACGAATCGAACATTATCTTATCAAGTAAGGAAGGAAAAGGAACAAGTTTTACATTTAAGTTATTAAAAGCAGAAGAAGAAAAAGAGGAGAATGAAGAGATTTCAATTTAAAGATATTATTCTTTTTGAAGATGAGCATTTTTTGTTGGTTAACAAACCACCTTATATTTCAACATTAGAAGATAGAACCAATCCTACAAACATCTTGGAGATGGCAAGAGCTTATTGTGATGATATCCAAATTTGTCATCGTTTAGACAAAGAAACATCTGGTGTCTTGGTCATGGCAAAGAATGCTGAAGCTTATCGTCATGTTTCTCTACAATTTGAACACCGCCAAGTTGAGAAAATTTATCATGCAGTGCTTGATGGTGTACATGATATTGAGCCCATTGCTGTTTCTGCTCCTATTTTACCACTCAAAAAAGGAAAAGTTGTTATTTCCTTTGAGCAAGGAAAGCCTTCAGAGACATTGGTGAGAACTGCTGAAGTTTTTCAGAAGCATACATTGGTAGAATGTAAACCACTTACAGGAAGAATGCACCAAATTAGAATACATATGTCATATATCAAAGCTCCTTTGGCTGGAGATGAATTATATGGAGGTAGAAAAGTGTATTTGTCTCAACTCAAAAGAAAATACAATGTAGGCAAAGGACAAGAAGAAAAGCCTTTGTTTGATCGAGTAGCTTTGCACGCCCACTCACTCAAATTTCAACACCTAAATGGAGAAGATATTTTTATAGAAGCTCCTTATCCTAAGGACTTTAGTGTGCTAATAAAACAATTGAAAAAGAATAAGTAATTTTAGACAAAAGAGCATAGTTTTTAGATGGAAATTATGCTCTTTTTGTTTGTTAACATTTTGGTAATCTAGGTAATTTTTTAATAATTTTTATTTAACAAAAAATGTCCTCTTTATTGTGTTTCTGCTTGTAGTTTTGTGACTATAAATGATTGGGTAATTTAAATTATTATGAAAACACAAACGACTTACCAACAATTTGTGTCATTCAGAAAGAGCATTGTATTGCTTTTTAGTTTAATGATGACTAGTGCTTTATTTGCACAAACAGGAACCTTAAGTGGTACTGTAAAAGAAGAAAATGGAGACCCTATTTTCCAAGCCATTGTCAAAGTGATGGGAACTAATTTAGGAGGACAAACAGGATTCGAAGGTGAATATACCATAGCTAACATTCCTGTAGGAAACCAAAAAGTGGTTTTTGCAAATGTATTTACTAACAATTTTGATACATTAGATGTCACTATTCAAGCAGGAGCAAATACTTTAGACCATCAATTTGGGCAAAATGTTCTTGTATTAACAGGTGTAGATATTATTGTAAAGGTTGATAAAGAATCTAAAGAGGCAACAATTGGAGAAACAATTAATAGTGAGCAAGCTGTTGAGGTAGTAGGTGCAGCAAAATTAGAAGATCAAGGAGTATCTGATGTGGGAACAGCAGCAACAAAAGTGGCTGGTATTTCTAAAGTAGGTTCTGGTCGTGTGTTTGTACGTGGTATGGGAGATCGATACAACAATGCTTTTTTAAATGGATTGCCAGTTCCTTCTCCAAACCCAGACTTGAAAGTAATTCCATTAGATATTTTTCCAACAAGTATTGTACAAACAATTGCTATCTCAAAAGTATTCAATGAAAAGTACTATGCTGATTATGCAGGAGCATCAATTGACATCAATACAAAGACTTATACAGATACAATTGGTTTCTTCAAAATTGGATTGAGTGGAACATACAATACTGTATCTACTTTCAAGGATTTTTATACTCACAAAGATGGTGCAGTAGAATTGTTAGGTATTGATGGAGGAAATAGAGACCTTCCCGTTACAGGTACAGATGTTAATAGTGACTTAAGACCATTGGGAGATTTAGGTTATAATACAAAAGATAACTTTGAGTCTACAACAATTCCTTATAACACAGGCTTAACTCCAACTTTGCAAAAAGCATTGCCAAATATGGGGATTAGTTTATCTGCTGGGAAATTCTTTGCGTTCAAAGATTCGTCTGGTTATAAATCAACAAGCAAAGGTATTGGAGTAATGCTTTCACTTTCTACTAGTAATCAATACAGTTCTGTATTTGATGGTCTTTCTAGACAATATTCTGCACAAAGTTCTATTCTGACTAACTTTAGATATAATAAGTTTTCTTACAAGACAAGTTCTTCTGCAATTGGTTCTGTGATTTATAAAATCAATTCAAATAATAATATCTCTTATAACTTATTGTATGTAGCTGATGGAGATAATGAGACTCGTGAAAATGAAGGGTATTCTCAAGATTTAGATAGAAATGTTTATTCAAGAAGAAACTCATTTATTATCAACAGTTTATTGAACCAACAGTTGTTGGGTCAGCACGAGCTAGAGAAGATGGATGTAAATTGGGGTCTTTCTTATGGAATGGCAGGTAGCGAAGAGAAAGATCGTAAGCAGTTAGCTTATTATGCAGATCCAGAAGGATATGTATTGAATGACTTGGATATTGCAGGTTCTCACCGTTTGTGGTCTGCTCTTACAGAAGATGAGATTGCTGGTAAGGCAGTAGTTGATTACCATTTTTATGGAAAGGATTCTACAGGGAAGAAAGCAATTGAAAAAAATAACATCATTGGTAACTTGACAATTGGTTTGAATGCACGTCATAAAGAGCGTATTTTTGATTATAAACAAGTCAATTATGAGTTTTCAAATGTAGAAGTTTTACAAGGAGGTGATTATGCAGATGTTTATGATCCAGATAGTTATATCAATTCGGCAGCAGCTGATGCAGGTAACTTAGTTTTGGGAGAGCCAAAAGATCCAGGATCATATTATGAGGCAACTTTAGACATTGCTTCACTTTATGCAGGAGTTGATTATGACCTTACAGACAAATTCAAAGTATTGGGAGGTTTACGTTTAGAGGCTTCACAACAAACAATTTATTACAAGCAATTAAAGAATACGTTTGCTTCTGATCCTGATACTGTTACAATTGATACAATCAATGTTTTTCCTTCTATTGGATTTAAGTATTCTCCAGCAGAAAAAACAAACATTCGTTTTGCATTATCACAAACAATTACTCGTCCTGGATTTAAGGAAGTTGCTCCTTTCTTAAACCAATCTTATTTTGGAGGACCTACTTCTTTGGGTAATCCAGAATTGGAAAATGCTTATAACTACAATGCAGATTTGAAATTTGAGCGTTCTCCAAGATCAGGAGAGTTAATGTCTTTCACAATATTTGGTCGTTATTTGGATAATCCTATTGAACGTATTGCAGAGGCTTCATCTTCTACACTTTTAACATATGAAAATATTGATCAAGCAGTATTGGCTGGGGTTGAGTTTGAGATTACTAAGAGTTTAGCAAGTATTTTAAATCCAAAAATGGATCAAGATGCATTGGATTCATTACAATCATGGACTAAGAATGTAAGTGGAGGTGCAAACTTCTCATATATGTACTCACAAACAATCATTCCAGATAATGGTAATTTCGTAGTGACAAATAATAAAAGACAATTACAAGGAGCTTCTCCTTACTTAATTAACTTTGATGCTGGATATAACTGGGAATTCGGAAAGGATACTACGGGGACAGCAAAGCATTCAATAAAGTTTACAGTAGCATACAATGTATTTGGACCAAGAATCTTTGCAGCAGGTGTACAAGGAGCTGAAGATATTTTTGAAAGACCAGTGAATACATTAGACTTTATTGTAAAGGCTAAATTCAATGATCGCTTGAGCATTGGTATCAAAGCAAAGAACTTATTAAATCCAGAAATTAAAATGGAGCAAGCACAATCTTCTCTATCAGATTTAGAAAGTAGTGATGCTTTACTTGTTAACTCTTATAGACGAGGAATATCAATAGGATTGAGCTTAGGATACAAATTCTAGTATTTGAAAAACCGATAAATACTAAGTCAAAAAGAGAGAAGATATGAGTCTTCTCTCTTTTTGTTTATAGACAATCTTGTAATTATGCAAATGTTTCAATTTGTTAATACAAATCAATCGCAATTTAACAATTAGATAATCTTTGCTTTGTTTTCTATTAAAATCTGTACTGTAATATTGTAACATCAAAACAAAACAAAGATTTAATCTTATAAAATTAATTGAAATGAAAACGACTGATTTAGCAAAGAAAGCATTGATCTTCGGATCTTCTTTATTAGTAGCTTCTACTATGTTCTTAACAACTTCTTGTGCAAGTGATGATGATATTATAGATGTTGTAGATGGTAGTACAGAAGTTACAAGTATTGATGTTTCTTCTCCTGCTGATTATGCTGGGACTACAATTTCTGGAGATATCGAATCTATCGTGAAGTTAGATGCTTCAAAAGAATACACTTTAGCTGGTGGTGTTAATATCCGTAAAGGAGCAGCATTAATTATTCCTGCTGGAACAACAATCAAGTCTGATCCAAACGAATCTGTTGCTTACTTATTAGTAGAGAGAGGTGCTCAGTTATATGCTGAAGGTACAAAAGATAATCCAATTGTATTTACTTCTGGTGCAGCTACTCCTGCAAGAGGAGACTGGGGTGGTATTATCATTTGTGGAAAAGCTCCTATCAATGCTGGAACAGAGGCTACTGCTGAGGTAGGTGATGTTCAGTATGGTGGTACTGTTTCTGCTGATAACTCTGGTGTGTTAAAGTATGTTAGATTAGAGTATACTGGTAACGCTATTAATGATGACAAAGAGCACAATGGATTTACATTCAATGGTGTAGGTTCTGGTACTACTGCTGAGTACTTACAAGCTTTCATGGGTAACGATGATGGATTTGAGTTCTTCGGAGGTACTGTTAATGCTAACTACTTAGTTTCTACTGGATCTAAAGATGATTCATTTGACTGGACTCAAGGATGGGTTGGTTCTGGATCTTACTGGTACGCTGAGCAAGCTAATGATGCTGGAAACAGAGGTATCGAAGGAGATAACAACTCTAAAAACCATACTGCTGAGCCTTATTCTAACCCAACATTGACTAATGTTACTTTGAAAGGTAATGGAACTGACAAAGGAGATGATGGTTTAAGATTAAGAGTAGGTACTAAAGCTACAATTTCTAATGTTCTTGTTACTGGATTTAGCAGTGATGTTATCGATGTAAGAGACATTACAACTATCAACCACTTAAACGCAGGTGACTTATCTGTTTCTAACTTGAATGCTGCTGATGACTTCTCTTACAAAGTAGATGGAGGAACTACAGACGAAGGTGGAGAAGTAGAGTATGTTAACTATGAAGAAGATGGTTTAAAAGAATTTTCTGTAAACACTACTGCTACGGGGTCTGGAGAAGCTTGGTTATCAGGATGGACTGCTGATTTACCTTCTGACTTGAAAGTTTCTACTGTTTCTGATGAGTTAGTTACTGATGGAAAAACTTTCGTAGCAACTGCTAAATAATCGAAAAGACTATTTAAGTCATAAGATATTTTTAATAAGAGGTCGTCTCACTATGAGGCGACCTTTTTGTTTATTACAACTTTTTATAAATAGTGTTCTTTTCATATCCAAAAAAGCATTTTGTCGTACCACTAATTATTAATTAGAAATAGAAAGGTATCGACTAAGATAATTCATTTATTATCTTTTGTTTTTGACGATAAAATCGGTAATCTTTATTGTGTTTTAGCATCATTTTATTTTAAAAATTATTATGAAGAGAATTTTTCCAATAAGTCTTTTTCTTCTTTTGGGCTTTTTTACTGCCTGTATAGAAGAGGAAGAGTTTGAAAACCTTGAACCTGTAAACTATACAGGAGAATGGGGAGCTCCTTTGATAAGTTCATCCATTACCTTTGGTGAAGTATTAAATCGTTATGAAGAAGAGAACGAGGTTCCTGTTACCATCACAATTGATGAGGATAATGTTTATCATATCATTTATAAGGATTCTATTGAATCACCTGAATTAGAAACATATTATCAGATTCAAGATATTGAATATCAATCAAGTTTTGGTATTCCTGATAATTTGAAAACAAAATTACCTGCAAGTATTCCTTTTCCTCTTTCAATAACAGAAAATTTTGATACTACTTTGTATGAGCCAATGTCTATTCCTTTGGATTTTGATGGACAAGAAATTAACAATGCAGAGCTTAAGTACATTGAATTGGACGGAGGAGATTTGAATGTTGTAATAAATTCTGGTTTTGAACATGATTTAGAATTAGAAATGACAATTCACGCATTGGTGAAAGATGGACAGCCACTTGTTCTTCCAATTACATTAGCCCATAGCTCTAATGGCACACAAAAGACAGTTACAGAATCATTAGATGGTTACCGTTTGGATTTAACTGCTACTGGAACAACATTAGATACTATACAAGTTGATGTTGCTGTTGAGTTTACTACAATTGCTGGAAATAGTATCACACCAACTGATGATATTACAATAGATTTTTCAATTAGAGATTTGGACTACTATGCAATTGTTGGAAAATTAGGAGAGTTTGACATTGAATTAGAGAAAGGAGAACTTCCTATTGATATTTTTGATAGTGAATTAGAAAATGTTGATGCTAAATTGGATGAGCCTTTCATCGATTTAAAATTCACTAATTATATTGGAGTGCCTTTTGGAGTAGATTTTACAGAACTTTCACTAACAAATGCTAGTGATGAGCGTGTAGATATTGTTTTGTCAGATGGTTCTGAGATCAATGTAGATTATGTTCGAAATATTGAAAACTTGGGTGATTCTGTTATCACAGATTATAATCTTACAGATGAAACAACTACTAATGTAAATGATGCCTTTGATATTGCTCCTAATCAATTTAACTATGAGTTATTAGCAAGAGTAGGTAGTGATGAAAATCCAGATTTCTTCTTGCATGCAGATGCTAAATTGAAAGTATTGTTAACAGCAGATATTCCTTTGTCAGGGTCATTGTCTAATTATGAGTTTGAAGATACACTAGACATTGATAATGGCTTTTTTGGTGATGCTGGAAGTGATACTAGTTTAGTAGAATCAGCAGAATTACGTTTATTCATGAATAATGGTTGGCCAATTACATTGGGCTTACAAGGTTATTTTATGGATGAGAATAATGATGTTGTAGATTCTTTATTTGCAGATACAGAAGGTGGGTATTACAACTTCATCCAATCAGGTGCTATTGATGATAATGGATTTGTAGTAAACCCTAATACTCAAACAACAATTATTAAACTAGACAAAGAGCGTTACAATAGAGTTGCACAAGCAACCAAACTTCGTTATCGTTTAAACTTCAATACAGGAGAAGCGGGAGAGAAGAGTGTCAAAATCCTTTCTACTTACAAGTTAGGGGTGGACATTTCTGGAAAAGTAAAGTTGGACGCATCACTTAATGATATAGAAGAATAAGAAAACTATGAGAAAATATATTATTGTCTGTGCTTCGTTATTATTAAGCATAATGTCTTTTGCACAGAGAGAAAACACACTTTTTATGTTGCCTTCATTATCGCAGTCAACATACGTGAACCCTACATCAATACCACAACACAAAGTGAGTATTGGTTTACCAATTCCATCTACTTATTTCCATGTTACAAACTCTGGATTTTCATTTAGTGAGCTAGTTGATGGAAATACATTGGATTATAATAAATTGACAGATGTATTGGGAGATGATAACTTAATCTCAACAGGAGCTCAAGTTGACTTATTCTCATTACGATTTAAAGTAAGACACAATTATTTTTCATTTAATGTGACAGAGCATGTCGATTTTGATTTTTCTTATCCAAAAGATTTATTTGGTTTAGCTCTTAGTGGTAATGCAAGTTATGAAGGAGGAACAATTGATTTATCAGGATTGAAAATCAATATGTCTCAATACAGAGAGTATGGGTTTGGCTACAATAGAGATGGAAAAAGATGGCAATATGGTGGTAGAGTGAAGTTGTTATTTGGGAAAGCAAATGTGTCAACTGTCAACTCTGACATTACAATTGATGTTGCTGATGAAACATTGAACCATACCATAAATGCTAACTTACAATTAAATACTGCAAGTCCATTACCACTTCCTACAGATTTAGCAACTCTTAATGAAGATAATCTTGATAGTTTATTGGACTTGGTAAATGAGGAAGATTTGATTTTGAATAGCCAAAATTGGGGATTAGCATTTGATGCTGGTGTTGGTTATAAATTCAATAGAAAGCTTGAGTTTTCGGCATCTTTATTAAATCTTGGTTTCATCCGTTGGAAGCAAAATGCAAGAAATTACACTTTTGAAGGAGATGCAGCTGTGACAGGTGTGGATGTATTACCTGCATTATTGGATAATCAAGAATTAGATGGAGATAGTATTGCAGATGTTTTCATAGAGAAGTCTGTAGCAACAGGAACAGAAGAGTCTTATACAACACGATTAACTTATCAAGTAAACTTATCTGCTCGTTATCAATTATGGAAGTCTACTCATGTTTATGGTTTGTATAACATTATGCATTTCAAGAGATGGAGAGGAGCATTCACAGTGGGAGTATCGCATGATATTCTTCGATATGTGAGTATTGCACTTAGTAATACTTCTTATCATGGAGAAGCAATCAATGTTGGTTTGGGTTTAGTGCTTAAGCCTGGTCCTTTTCAGTTCTATATTGTAGGAGATAACTTTGATTCATTGCTTAGACCAGTTAGTCCAAGTAATCTTACCGAAAAGACATTTGCTTTGCGTATTGGTATGAACCTCGTATTTGGACGAGTAATGCCAGAGGATAAATTACAAACTACTATCAGATAAGAAAGAACATGAAAAATTTACTATATATCATCGTTTCGTTTTTTGGATTGGTGGCAGTAGCTCAACACGAATACCAACCCATACGTTTGAGCGATTCTATTAATACCAAAGAATATGCAGAATTAAATCCTGTACTTACTCAAGATGGAAATACACTCTATTTTGAGCGTTTGAATCATCCAGATAACACATATGGTACAGATGGAAGTCAAGATATTTGGTACAGTCAGAAAAATGATGACGGTACATGGACAGCAGCCAAAAGATTACCAGATGAAATTAACTCAGCTCGATACAATGCTGTATTTGGTGTTTTTAATAATGGTACTACTTTATTGATTAATGGAGTATTTAATAAAAGAGGAAGATGGTTGAAGAGAGGACTTTCTCAGACACACCTTATCAATGGTGATTGGACAACTCCAAGTAAGGTAAAAGTAAAAGGTCTATTCAAAAGAAATAGAGGACTTGCCTTTGATGCTTATAATACACCTGATAGAAAGTTATTATTCACGAGTTTTTCAAAAACATGGAAAGGAAATTATAATAACCTATATGTTTCTACAAAACAATTGGGTGAAGATAAATGGTCTAAACCAAAGAAGATGAAGGATGTTTCGAAGAGGTTCAAAAAAGAACAAGCTCCTTTTCTCTCTGCAACAGGTGACACATTGTACTTTTCAACAAACCATACATACGATACAGGCCTTAAGAATAAGTCAAGAAAAGACTTTAATATTTATTATTCTGTAAGACAAGATAATGAGTATAGAAAGTGGTCTGACCCTAAACATTTAGATATTGGAATCAATACAGATGGATATGAAACAGACTTTATTACAGATGCTACTGGCGAGATTGCTTATTACGTTTCTGACAAAGAAGGATCATTAGACTTGTACAGTATTCGCTTGTATGAAAAAGAGCCTTATGTTTCTTTCAAAGGAGTTGTGATGAATATGTTCAAAAATGCTCCAGTAGAGGACACAAGTTCTTATTCAATTGTGGTACGTAAAAAAGTAATTGCTTCTCCAACTGATTATGAGAAAGGAGTTGATAAGATAACAGAACAAGAAGTATTCACAATAGACAATGTTGCAAAAGATTCATTATCTGGTTTTGAGTTTCATTTACCTTTTGGTGGAGTATATGAAGTAAGTGTAGAAACAGAAATGTACAACACAAGCCCTGTAATTGTAGATACTTATCATGACAAAGAACATCGTGTAGTAGAGCAAAATTTGAATGTAAAACCATTGGATTATGCAATATTTAAGGGAGTTGTGATTGATAAAGAAAATAATTTAGCAATTGCTAAGGAGTTGGTTGAGAAAGTATTTATCTCAGTAAATGGACTCCGTTATGATTCTGCTCAAGTACAGGAAAATGGTTCTTTTGAATTCAAGTTATCACTTGGAGATAAATTTAGAATTCAAGCAAACTTAGAAGGTTATGATAGTTTTGAAGAGACTGTAGACTTAAGTGCTCAAACAGGATTTTCTACTGTAAATAAACAATTATATGTAAAGAAGAAAGAGGAGCAATTTGCTTTCATAAAAGGTGAAATCTTTAAGAAAGAAGGAGGAGCTTTTGATAAAGAATATACTTTATCAATCAATGGAGTTGTTCACAAAGATTTTATCGAAAAATCTCCTAATCAGTTTTTGATTAAGTTACCATTAGACCAAAAGCATGATTTGAAGCTAGAAGCAGAAGATCATATTGCTTTGTATGATTCATTGAATTTTGTAGGTCAAAAAGATAAAATTGAAATCAATAAAAAGTTTTATCTAACAGAGATTAAGATTGGAGCACATGTGAAAATTGATAACATCCAGTTTGCTTTTGGTAAGTCAACATTAAAACCTTCTTCTTATGCTTCTTTGGATCAAGTTGTTAAGTTACTGAATGAGACACCAAGCTTGAAAATCGAGATTGGAGGACATACAGATAGCAAAGGTTCTGCAAAGGCAAATAAAAGATTATCTCGCCAAAGAGCTAAAGCTGTTGTGGATTACTTGATTGAAAAAGGAGTTGACAAAGAAAGAGTTTCTTTCAAAGGTTATGGAATGGATAATCCAGTAGAGTCAAATGATACAGAAGCTGGAAGACAAGCAAATAGAAGGGTAGAATTTACTATTTTATCGAAATAATAAACCAAAAAACCTTTTACACGGTTATATTAAGACCTCATACTTATTTAGTGTGAGGTCTTTTTAATTATGGAAAAGATATGAAGCGAAAAATCGTATTTGTAATATTAATTTTGATAAGCATTATGGGACTATTTTCAAAAACAAAAGAAGGGAAGGTAAAAGTAGGAGATACATTGCCTGATTTCAAATTGCAAGATCAGCATGGTAATTGGGTTGAAGCAAGCCAATTCATTGGAAAAAAGGCATTGGTTGTTTACTTCTATCCAAAAGATGATACACCAGGTTGTACCAAAGAGGCTTGTTCATTTAGAGATAGTTTTGAAGACTTTAAGGATATTGGAGCAGAAGTGATTGGAATTAGTGCAGATGATGTGGAATCTCATTTGAAGTTTGCCAAAAAGCACCGTTTACCTTTTATCTTACTCAGTGATAAAGGAAATCATGTGAGAGATGAAGTGTTTGGGGTACCAAAAGATATGTTTGGTTTATTACCTGGAAGAGTGACTTATATTATTAATAAAGAGGGAGTTATTGTAAAGGTGTTTAGTGCAATGTCTGGAGGGAATCATCATACAGAAGCACTTGAAGTTTTGAAATAAAAAAATGAAAAAGGTTGTTTGTAGAGGCAACCTTTTTTTGTGTATCTTTCTCTTTATTATAGAACAATGAAAGTAGAAGAAACAGTAAAAAGGTGTTTAGAGGGAGACGTAAAAGCACAAAGACAACTTTTTGACGCTTATTCTTCTATGTTATTGGGGATATGTAGAAGATATGCCAAGAACCAATATCAGGCAGATGATATCTTTCAAGAAGCATTTATTAATATCTTTAATAATCTGCATCAATGGTCTGCCGAACGAGGTGCATTTGAGCCATGGATTTATCGCATTACAGTAAATACAGCATTAGCTGTGATTCGAAAAGAAACAAAACATTTGGCTTCTGATGTAGAAGAAGAACTAAGTATTCAATCACATGATGTTGACTTAGATGCTCAGTTATCTTTCAAAGATTTACAAGTATTGATCGATCAACTACCTGTACGTCAAAAATTGGTATTTAACTTGTATGCCATAGAAGGGTATACACACAAAGATATTGCTAAGCAATTAGAGATTACAGAAGGTACATCCAAGTCTCAATTGGCAAAAGCACGTAATAATTTAAAAAAATTACATTTTAACGCGAATAAAATTGTTAGAGAACAATCCACATAGCGAAGAATCATTCGATTCGTTTTATCGTCAAAAAGCTCAAGAGTATAGAGTAGAACCTTCTGCTAATGCTTTTAGTGCTATTATGGCGAATTCTACGATTCCACAGAATCCATCACCTAATCCAGCAAGTACTCCGAGTGCTGGTGGAGGAAGTACTATATCTTCTTTAGTAACCAAAGGTTTGGCAGGTTTAGGAATATTAGTTGTAGGATTTGGGATAGGTTGGGCAGTAAGAGGCGAAAAGGTTATAGAAGTTCCTGTTGAGAGAGTCGTGATAGAGAATTCTACCATAAATGAACCTCGAGTTACAATGCCTAAGAAGGAAAAAGAAACGATTTCTCCTACTGTTGTAGAAGTAAGTTCTGTGACTAGCCCAACTACTACTTCAAATAATACTAAGAGTAATAAAACAGTATCTACTACTGTAAGTCCTCCATCAGTACCCAATAAATCTGTTATTGGACACAACCAAGATAATGGACTAATTCCTTCAACAGTTAATACTCAAGTTGATAAAGATAGTATCACCACTAACATTCCTAAAACATCTCAACTAGTAGAACCAAAAGAAGTTAAAAAGCTAACAAATAATAATGCTTCAACTCTTAGTCCAAAACAAGAACTAGAACGTCTTATGAGAGAACAGCAAGGCAAATCTAGGAGGGAAGTATTTATTGATCCCAAAAAATAATTTAAATAAAAAAACAGAATCCTTAATTGGATTCTGTTTTTTGTTGATAAGTATTTGTTATTTCATAGGATTCTTGATTGATTTCCATCTACCATAATCATCTTCCTTAAATTGTGCTTTTCGACTGAATGAAAGTGGAGAATCTGGAAAACTTGGTGTTGCATCTCCCCACTGTGTTTGAGGAACTTTTTTGCCTAACCAAAACATCTCTGTTAGATTGGGAACATCAGATTGATGAATATCCATCCATAAAGTACTATCGTGTGTTGTTAAGATAAAGAAGTAGAATTCTTCTAGGTAGATAGCCTCATTAGCCTTGTTAAAGGAGGTTTTTTCAAACATTAACTTATAAAGTTGCATTGGTGCAAGTTTGTTGCAAATAGTTCCAAGCCAACCTTCTGAATATCGATTGATCAAGAATTTAAGTTCACGCTGAACCTTAGTGACATATTCATTGATTAAAGCCTGTAATTCTTTTTCTCTTGTAGTCTTTATGGCTTTATTTTTAAATTCCTTTATGTCAATAGCATTTGCTATATTTACTCAAAGGTGATTTCATATAAATCTTCAGAACCCTTTCCTTTTGGTCGGTTAGAAGAAAAGAAGCCTGTTTTTGTAGAGTTATTCATGACAAAAGAGAAATCATCATAAGAAGTATTGATAGGATAACCAAGATTTTTTGGACGTGTCCATTTTCCATCTTTTAACCTACTTTTATATAAGTCAAATCCTCCCATTCCGATATGTCCATTTGAGCTAAAAAAAAGAAAGCCATCAGAGCATATAAAAGGATATAATTCATCTTTCTCTGTGTTGATATTTGGTCCTAAATTAATCGGTAAACTCCAACCATCTTTGTCTTTGAAACAGATGTAAAGATCTGTTCCTCCATATCCTTCTGGAATGTCAGAAGCAAATAAAAATATGTCATCATCTCCACCCAAAAAAGGATGACCAAAAGAAGCTGTACTATCATTCATGATAAAGTGTTTAGGTTTTTTCCAAGCCCCATTTTCTCGTTCACTTTTATACAGTTTTAAGTACTCTACTTCTTGATTTTTATACATTTTGGTACCTCCTCTTGTAAAGTAAATCGTTTGAAAATCTTTGGAAAAGCATACACCTCCTTCATGATGAGAAGTATTTAAGGTCAAAGAAAATATTTTAGGTTTTTTCCAAGACTTGTTTTCTTTTTGCTTGGTACTATACAAGTTGTAGTGTGGCTGATTCTGTGCTCCTGTTTTTTTCTTAATGATAATTCCCTCTCTTGAAGATGAAAAAACAAGTTCATTTTTATAAAAACTAGGACTAATATCAGAGTAAGGAGAGTTTACTTTGTATAGGTTTTTTACAATATGAGAATCTGGATTTTTGAGCCAATAAATCGCAGAATCACAGGATTGTAACCAAAATTTTTTATCATCAGGGGCTAAGTTGCTCGTTTTAAAATAGCGAATGGCTCTTTTGTGTTGATCATTATACATCAGTAATTGTGCATAAATGTGATAGAGTGGTTTTGTTACATTTGTTCTGTAGTTTTTATTGAACCATAAAAGACCTTCTTTGTATTGATGGCTTTCAATGTACAATTCACCAATTTTTTGTGCCCATTGAATACGATCTACTAAATAAAATGCCTGTTGATAATATTCCAAAGCATTCGTATATTCTCCAATTTCTTCATAAGCTTGAGCAATGGTTGCATACTTTTCTGCTCTTTTTCCTTGTCCTCTGCTCAAACAAGCGAATAAGCAAAAACTGATCATCATAGGGATTACTATGTTAGAAAAATAACGGAGAAACATGACGTTTTTTGTTTAGGATGAGTGAAGCTGTTGGTCGAGGACGAATATAAAACTGGACAACCATTTCATGACTTCCTGCATTGTATGGATACAAGCTTGAAAAACCATAATCAAAGCTATAACCTATCAGAATTGGAAGGGTTATTTTTTTATTAATTTCATGTAGTACAATTCCTGTTTGGAAGCTCAACTCTTCACTACTTTGATAAGATAGTCCAAGCCAATATTGCTTGTGAATTTTGAAATGACAATTGATATCTACATTTGTGCTTTTCCATCCTTCATTGTGCTTCACTAAAAAAGAGGGTATAATCTCTAAGTTTGAGGAATACTTATATTGATAAATTAGGTGTAAGAAATAAAGGTTATGTAAGCTATTCCAAGCAATATGTTTTGCAGAAAGTCCAATGTATAATCCCTTTCGTTGATAAAAAAGCCCTGTGGAAAAGTCACCCTCTATTCTGTTTTTTCCTTCTGCCAAAGGGTCATCACTATCTTTGATAAGGAGTCGATTCAGTTCTGTATTTCTTTGAATAAAACCGGTTTCTATTCCAAAAGCTAATAATCCTTTGAAAGCATTGATTTTGTAGCTAAAGTTAAAACTTCCTTGTAGTGTATTCTGGCTTTTGGTTTGTTCATTGATTACAATACCTCCTAGTCCCATTCTCCTTTGATTGAAAGGAAGGTGGAAGGTAGCACTTTGTTGATGCAATCCTACTCCAGAGTTTGCCCATTGATAACGATACGCAAGTGTATTCACAATGCTTCTGTGACTTCCAGATACAGCAGGATTAATGAGTAATTGATTGAGAGTGTATTGAGTGTATTTACTCTCATATTGAGCCCATAACCAAGAAGGAATTATTAAAAATATAAATAGTAGATAGTGTCTCATTTCCTAATAATAACCTCTCCTTGATAGTTAATATTTCTGTCTTTATCTTTTACTACATAAACATAAGATCCTTCACTCAAATTAGTAGGTGAGTAGTCATTTTGGTAGTTCTCTTCCATGAAAAGTTCATTTCCCCATCGATCAAATAAGGAAACTTCATAGTTAACTAATTTATCAATGTTTTCAATGTAAAGAACATCGTTTTTATCATCATTATTAGGAGTAATGAGTTCATAAACGATCAGATCTACTGGGCAACGAACAACATTTTCAAGATAAATATTGAAAGTATCTGCCTGTAACTCTGGATACAAACCTTGTGCAATAATTAGGTTAACCTCTTTATTAACCGTAAATGAATAAGTATTGGTATCTTCTGCTACAACTTCTCCATTATTTGTCCAAGTGAGTGGATATGTACCACTAGACAGGGATGATAAATTAATTACTGTTCCTTTACAGAATAAACTGTCACCATTTGAAGTAACGATTTGAGGTCGAATTAAAGAAGGTTGTATATAGCCTTCTGTAAGGCTAAAATTGGAATTATTTTTTAGTCGAGTTGTTCGAACTTCACCAATTGAAAAATGTACTTGAAATTGATCGTTTTTTACCAATTCCCCTCCACTGTTAATCACAGCAGGAGTTATTTCTACTTCAGATTGTGCATAATTAATAGAGATACTGAAGAAGAATATAGATATAATGAGAAATACTTTTGGCATGGGGGAATTTTAAACCAACAATATACTGAATATTTTGGAAACTTATTTATCTTTGTTTTATTACTTAGAATTAATATAAATAATTGAAAGTTATGTTTAAGATTAATCATTATTTTGACAATAAGGTAAGCTCTATTGCTTATGATTCTGCTGAGGGAGCTTCTACAGTGGGTGTAATGAAAGATGGAGAGTATGAGTTTGGTACTTCTCAGCATGAAGTGATGACAGTTGTTCAAGGGAAATTGACTGTATTATTACCAAATGAAACAGAGTGGAAATCATTTGTAAATGGAGAGTCTTTTTCTGTAGAAGCAAATGCTTCTTTCAAAGTAAAAGCAGAAGGAAATACTTCTTACTTATGTCAATATAGCTAAGAAATATTAGGGTTTAAATACAAAAAAAGCAGAACCCAATGAAGAGTTCTGCTTTTTTGTTGAAGTCATTTAAGGTTTTGTTGAGAAACTACAAATAAACATCTGTATTTCAGTTAGTTAGTATCTACTTTGGTTAGTACTATAAATATCTAACTAAAAGTAAGAGTGTTTTACTGTAAATCAGTCAGTTACACAGTTATGAAACCTAAAACTTTAAATCACTTCGTTGATTATTCTTTCTTTTCAAAAGTCAGTAACAAAGAAGGCAATACAATTAAGTTTGAAACCATTGCAATTAATAGAGTAGTGGAAGTCAATAAACCTAGCATTACTGTTCCCAAAAAGCTAGAGGCTGTGAAGATGATAAATCCTGCAAAAAGGATAATGGAAGTATAAATCATACTTGCACCTGTTTCTTTTAGACTTTTCAAAACAGCTAGTCGGTTGCTTAACCCTGTATCTAATTCCTGTTTGTATTTTGCTAAAAAATGAATAGAATCATCTACAGAAATACCAAAAGCAATGCTAAAGATAAGAGCTGTACTAGGTTTTAAGGCAATATCAAAATAACCCATTAATGCAGCAGTCATGAGCAAAGGAATGATATTGGGAATCAAGGAAATTAGTACAATTCTTACATTTCTGAAAAGAGAACCCATGATCACCGCAATTAAGAAGATTGCAATGAAAAGGCTTTCTCTTAAGTTATTAATTAGATAATGATTCCCTCTTGAAAATAATAATGTAGTTCCTGTAATGCGATAAGGTGCTTCGTGATAGTTTTGATAAGAATCATAGGGCTTTTCTGCCGAAAACAAACTATCAGCAAAAGGAATCATACGATCTTTGACAAGAGATTCAATAGCAGCAGAACCAATGTCAGCTGTTTTGATGGAAACCCTTATTTTTCCAGTAGAATCTACCAAACTTTTTAATGGATTGCTTTTTCCATTCGTTTCTTCATTGACTTTGGCTGTTTTTCGAAGATAGCTTAAAATACGAATACGATCTCTTTTGCTTGGTATGTCATAAAAATCGGGATGATTGTTAAAGTAAGCCTGTTTTGTGGCTTTTAGGAAATTCACAAATGATAGAGGACGTGAGAATTCTGGCTGTTTTTCAATAAACTTTCCTAATGCATCTATTTTCTGAATGATTTTTAAATCTCTAATGGCATACTTATTTTTTGTATTTATAACAATTTCAAGAGGCATTACCCCACTAAAGTTCTCTTCAAAAAAGTGCAAACCTTGTTTTACATAATGCTCTTTTGGAATATCATCTACCATATGAGAGTTCGCCTTGACAGATAAAGCTCCATAAGCAGAAAAACCAATAATCAGACTTGTGACAATATAAGTCCATTTCTTATTCTTAAGCACAAGTGTTTCTAGGAGTTGTAAAACTTTATTTAATAATTTAAGATCTAAATGCTTGAGTTGATTAGGACTTGGAGGAGGTAGATAGGTAAATACCCCAGGAATTAGGATCATACTAATGACAAAAGTGGAAAGTACATTGATTCCTGCGATCAACCCAAACTCTTTCAAAACAGTGATATTTGCAGAGATTAATACCAAAAAACCAATGGCAGTTGTCATATTGGTGATTAATGTAACCACTCCAATTTTTCTAAGTACTGTGCTAAGGGCTTTTATTTTATTACCATGTCTCGCATACTCTTGATGGTATTTGTTGAGTAAATAAATACAGTTTGGAATCCCTATGACTACAATAATCGGAGGGACTAGCCCTGTAAGTCCTGTGATTTTATAATCAAATAATACAACTGTTCCTGAAACCCAAATAACAGCTACACCAATTACCAAAACAGGAAAAATTACGGCATAAAAAGAACGGAAGAATAGGAATAAAACAAGTGCTGTAATGGCTAAAGAAGCATAAAGAAAAAAGCTTAATTCACGTTTTACTTCTGCACTTAGCTCTGTTCTTACATAAGGAATTCCTGCAAAATGTGCTTTGATATTGGTTTTTTCTGAAAACTGGACTACATATTCTTGAATGCTTTTTATAATAATAGTTCGTTGAGGGGAGTCTACTAATTCCTGTTTAATGGTAATTGCAATTGCTGTAGCCCCATTATCAGGATTTATAATTTGTTTTTTATAAAATTCAAGATTTCCAAAAAGTGAAAGTTTTTCATCCAACTCTTGTTGATTTGCAACAGTAGAGTCAAATAAAGGGATTGATTCAAAAATACGTTTGCTTTTATTTTTTTGGAGGTATTGGAGAGTTGAGAGGGAAATTACATTTGTTACCCCTTCAGTCGCTTGAATTTGTTGATTAAGTTTTTGAAAATGTTGAAAAGTTTCAGCTTTGTATAGAGAACTATCTTTGAATCCTATTACCATAATATTAGCATCAGATCCAAATGTTTTTTTGAACTCTCTAAAGTATACCATTTCTTTGTGTGTCTGAGGAATTAGTTCTGCAAAGCGAAATGATAATTCTGATTTTCGAGCCTGTATCCCCATAAATACGGTGACAACTCCTAAAATCAACATTAACCAAAGGCGTTTTTTAATGATAAAGTGAGAGATTGTGGTCCACATATTTTTTCAATATAATGAGACCAGCAAGTTAAGTTTTATTAAACAATAAAGCCAAAATACGGGAGTATTTCGGCTCTACAAGGACAACATAAATAAAAAAATATATAAGTATTAGAACAACCTAAAAAATAAAGACTTTTATGTGTTTATGAAGCGATTTTGGATAGTTCTTTATGGAGTAATAAATCCATATTTCGATAAAGTATAGGATAACGATTATTAAATTTTTTTGGATTATTATAGAATTGAACTAAACAAGCAACAAAGAAACCTTTTTGACAGATTAAATCTTCTTTTTTGAATAGTGCTTCTTTTTCATTTTTTTTACTTTTTTTGTAAATATAGATTTTGCGTCTTACACGTTGTGGAGACATCACTGAACTCCAAGCATTCCAACCATTTTTCTCACTTTCAATTTGGAGCATTGTTGCCATAATATGAATGACAATTTCATGACTTCCTCTTTCTACATCTTGTTTGAAAGCTTTCCACGAAATATGAATTTCTCCATTATCTGTGAAATCCCATGTAACGTATTCTCCCATAGAGTTTTTAAATCGCATAGGGTGAATGACAATTTTTTCAAAGAAACTTAAGTTGATATTTTCCAACCCATAAGTCAATTGAGCAGCTGAAGCAGCAATCAATAATTTTTTGTCAATCTCAACTTGTCTTTTTAAACCCTTATAAGTAAATTGTTTTGTTGTCATGAAGCGAACTGTCTCCATTTCAAACATGGTTTGTAAGGTAGTTGATAATTTCTTATAATATTCAACATTATCAGAAAGTGTTTTTCGGTCTTTTTTAGTGAGCATATAGTGCTCTTTGCCCCAAAAACTCTCTTTTAATGAGAAAAACAATTGTCCTAATAATACGTCAAACATAGCTGGTTGTTTAGTAGTTAAAGTATTACTTGAAGTACTAATATCTAAGTGTTTATACAACAAAGTTTTTTGATAGGTTACAAAAACCTGTTTAAAAAGTTAAATATTTTTTGTTTATAGGTTTGTAATGTGTTGTTTTTCAGTAGTTTGTGGTTTGCTTTTTTGTTTGAAATAAAAGAATAAAATGAAAAATAGATACTGGATTATTATTGTTGGTTTATTTGTTCTGATCTCGTGTAGACGGTTGGAAGATGTGTCATGGCAAACTCAAAATGTAGTACCCATTGCCAAAAGTTCTCTTACTATTTCTCAATTATTATCTGAAGAAGACAGTAGTCTGACAGTAGGAGATGATAATGTCCTTACTTTTGTACATCAAGAATTTCTAGATACTCTTCGTCCTTTAGATTCTTTAGTGAACTTAGAAGTTGCCCCATTTGATCGAACTGTTACCATTAACTCATTGGCATTAGGGACACAAGGTTCAAATCAGAGTATTACATTAGGAGATATTTTGACAGGAGCTGGTCTTGACAATACCTTAAGAAATGGTGCTCAGTTACCTGGAGCATTGATTAATTTTGCCTTGGCTGGAACTGGTGGAATTCCAGACTTGGATCCAATTGATGTAGATGTTTCTGAATTTTTCAAAACAGCAGTATTACAAGAAGGTAAAATAAAAATCAATGTTGACAATCAATTACCATTTGATTTGACGCAAATGGATATTTCAATCCAAAACAAGAGTGATGGAACTGTTATTTATGAAAAGACAATTACAAATATTGATTCCAAAACTACTTTTGATGAAGAGGATGATCTAGCTGCTTTACTCAATGGACAAGCTATTGAAGGAAACCTAGAGGTATTTGTAAGTAATGTTGAAGTAGAAGCTTCTAAAGCATTAATTGCTCAAGGACAGTCAATTCCGATTAATTATGAAGATTATATTTCGATTGGGTTTGAGATTTATGATATCAAAGTAGAATCAGCTACTGCAATTTTTCCAGAGCAAGATGTTGTAAATACAACAAATGAAGTTCCCCTGATTGATAGTGATGGTTTTGATCTTACATTCACAAGAATTAAGCAAGGAAGTATTAAGGTGCGTTCAACAAGTACAATACAAGATACTGTTTATTTCTGGTACGAAATTCCAAGTGCTACACTGAATGGAGCACCATTTCAGGTTTATGTAGAAATTCCTCCTTCTGAAAATGGTGAATCTGTTGTCTTAGAAAAGGTTTTTCCATTCAATGGTTATGACTTTGATCTTACAGGTCTAGATGGAACAAATACCAATAATTTTTATAATACACTAAGAGGTAGTATCAAGCAATCTGAAGAAATCATATCATTATCATTATTGGATACTATTTCATTACAAATAGAAATTGATAAGATGGTTCCTGAGTATGTAGAAGGATATTTGGGACAAGAAGAGTTTAGTACTGGACTCCAAACGATTCCAGTAGATTTGACAGATGTATTGCCAAGTGGTGATTTTACTTTTGAAACAGTAAATACTTCTTTGGTCTTTCAAAACTCTTTGGGTATAGATGGTCAAGTAATCATCAATACCATGCAAAGTAAGAATGAAGAAACAAATGAAGTAGTTACAATCAGTCCTACAGGAGATTTATTAATTGCTTCTGGAGAAAAGCAGGGAGATGTCTATAAGACAATTACTTCTGAAGCAGTCATTGAAAATACAACTGAGCTATTTAATAGTAAACCTTCTGAGATTTCATTTGATTTGGATGTTAAGTTGAATCCAGAGGGAAATAATAACTCTTTCAGAGATTATATTCATGAGAGTAATCAGTTAGTGACAAGTATTGAAATCGAATTACCTCTTTCAATTGCTGCTGAAAACTTAACATTGTTAGATACAACAACATTTTTGGAAGAAACTTTAGAAATACCAGCAGGTTTGACAGAAGGAACATTGTCTATTATTGCCAATAATCAATTTCCTCTGGATGTTGGATTAACACTTTATTTCTTAGATGCCAATTATCAAATTGTAGATTCTTTGGTCAGTTCAGAATTTGTGAAAGCAGGTATTCCAAATGAATCTACCAATAAGGTAGAAGAGACAACTTATTCTAAAGTAGATTTCACTGTAGAAAGAGCTCAATTAGAACGAATTGTGAATACAGAATACATTGTTTTTAAAGCAGTGATGGATACAGAAGGAGAAGGATATCAAAAAATTTATGATGATTATTCATTAGATTTCTCTATCGTAGGAGATTTTTTCTATACAATTGAAGGAAATAGTTTAAAACAGTAAAAGAAAGAGATGAGAAAGATTATTACTTATTTATTTTTATGTTTGGTTTCATGTTTTTCATTTGCTCAAGACTACTTTAGTTCTTCAACTCCAGCAGGAGCTACTCCTCCGGGAGAGATGCATGTTCCTCAAGATCCAGAAGATTCATTTTATGGAGAAATTTATGGGAACTATTCTTGGGGTTCAAATAGCATTACAAATTCTCTGGTAAATGAAATGTTTATTGGTAGTGGTTTTATTTCAAATGATTTAAAACAGGATGTACAAGACCAACTTCAATCTGAAGACAATACTTTGGGTTTTGAGAGTGAGATAGGTTTTTTGATGAAATATCGTTTTCCTTCTAAGCAATCAAAATTACTTTTTGGTTTGAGGAATGTAGATTTGGCTCGTGTTGATTTTACTGAACATACTGCGAATTTACTGTTAAATGGTAATCAACCTTATGCTGGACAAACACTACAATTAGCTCCTTTTCATTTTACAAACCTAACATATCAAACAATAGATATCGGTCTTCAGAGAAATTTGAAAAACGAAAAAACATCTTGGTTTGCCTTTGCTTCTTTGGTCAAAGGAGTACAATATCAGAATGCAAATATGAGTGAAGGAACATTGTTTACAGCTGCTGATGGCTCAGAAGTTACACTTACTACAGACTTGTCTTATGAGCAAGTTCAAGTTGAAGAGGTAACGAATAAATTAGCAATGTTTGAAGGTTTTGGAGCATCAATCTCTGGGGGAGTATCTCACAGAGCAGGAAAGCATAAATTTGACCTTATGTTGAGAGATTTGGGATGGGTTTCTTATTGGAATATTTCAAGTTTGGAGGTCAATAATAATTATGAGTTTGATGGGATTGAGGTAGATGATATTTTGAATATTCAAGACGAATTTTCTTTATTGCAGACTGATGATGAAGAAAGTAGCTTGGAATCTGTATTGGAAGTGGAATCAAAAGAGACAACAAAAGACTATATTTTACCTGCTAAGTTATATGTAGGGTATGAGTACCAATTGAATACAAAAGTTGCTTTAAAGGCTCAAGTAAGTCATTATTTTTCTATTTATAAGAATCCAAGAGTAGTTTTACAAGGACATTTTGCTTTAGGAAAGACAACAGAAATTTCTCCTTTGTTTATGTATACAGGTTTTGGGAATTTTAACTCAGGACTTCAGGTTCAGCAACAAGTTTTTAATAACTATTTTATCAGGTTACAGGCTTATCTTTTTGAGTCTTTGATCGCCCCAAAAACCACACAGGGTAGTAGTATGGCTGTGCAATTGTATTGTAAGTTTTAAATGATTTCCCCTTTTTCTATTTGAGTATAGTGGAGGTTTAAATCATGTTTTTTTGCTAGTCTTTTGACACGAGAAGGACTAGCATCTGTGATAAAAACTTGACCAAACTCTTCATTGTGTACCATTTGAGTGAGTCGAGTGATTCGATTCTCATCTAACTTATCAAAAATATCATCCAATAATAAAATTGGTTTACAAGCTTTGTGTTTTTCTAGCATTTTGAACATGCTCAATTTAAGAGCAATGACAAAAGACTTTTGTTGTCCTTGTGAACCATATTTTTTAAGAGGGTAAGTGTCTAACAAAAACTTAAAATCATCTTTGTGAACACCCATTGTAGTTCTTTGTAAGATGATATCTTTTTGAAGAGCATCTTTGTATTCTTGTTCGAAATCATCTGAATTTAGTTGTGAAGAATATTCTAAGTTCACTACTTCTTGTTGTTCTGAAATCTGCTGAAAAATCTCTAAAAATAAAGGAGTGAATTCCTCAATAATTGATTTTCTTTTTTCAAAAATCACCCTATTCAAAGTCAATAACTGCTGATCATAAGTCTCTAACAAATCATAATCTAACTGACGATAATCTTCACATTGTTTCAAAAGACTATTCCTACTTTTTTGTAAAAAGTTATACCGTATTACTGCTTCTAAGTACTGAATATCAATTTGAGAGATTAAATTATTGAAAAAACGTCTTCTTTCTTCACTTCCTTCCCTAATTAAATCAGTATCATGAGGAGCAATCAAAACCAATGGAAATTTACCAATGTGTTGACTTATTTTATCATATGATTCATGATTACATTGAAAGGTTTTACTGCCTTTGTTTTTGAGACTACTATGTACCTCATAGTCTCGATTATCTTTCTTAAAATTGCCTTTGAGCATAAAGAAAGGGGTTTTGTGAAGAATCAATTGAGAGTCATTACTGTTAAAGGCACTCTTGCTAAGACACAAAAAATGTATGGCATCTAGCAGGTTTGTTTTTCCACTTCCATTCTTCCCAACAATGCAATTTAGGTTCTGGTGAAAGGAGATATTTAGCTCTTCATAATTTTTAAAATTCAATAAACTGATTTTTTCAAGGTACATTAATTTCAAATATTGAATGTTTTTGATAAATTTGGAATTCGAAGATAAGCATTTTCATTATGGCAACTAAGAATACAAAGACTAAGTTTTCTAAAGAGACATACATGTACTGGTACGAGAGTATGTTTTTGATGAGAAAATTTGAAGAAAAAGCGGGACAGCTTTACGGACAGCAAAAGATTAAGGGTTTTTGCCATTTGTATATTGGGCAGGAAGCTTGTGCTTCAGGTGCAAAGACAGCTTTGAAAGAAGGAGACAAGTGGATAACATCTTATCGTGATCACGGGATACCATTGGCTTTGGGTACAAGTCCAAATGTAATTATGGCTGAGTTGTTTGCAAAAGCAACAGGTTGTTCAAAAGGAAAAGGTGGTTCTATGCACATCTTTGACAAGGAAGTAGGATTTGTAGGAGGTCATGGTATCGTAGGAGGTCAAATTCCTTTGGGTGCTGGACTTGCGTTTGGAGAGAAGTACAGAGGAACTGACAATCTTTGTATTTGTTTAATGGGTGATGGAGCAGTTCGTCAAGGAGCTTTCCATGAAACATTAAATATGGCTATGACATGGAAGTTACCTGTTATTTTTGTAATCGAAAATAACCAATATGCAATGGGTACTTCTGTAGAAAGAACTTCTAATGTCACTGAACTTTATCGTTTAGGTTCTGCTTATGATATTCCTTCTGAGCCAGTAGATGGTATGAATGTAGAAGCAGTACATGAGGCAGTAGCTGCAGCGGCAAAAAGAGCAAGAGCAGGTGAAGGTCCTACATTGTTAGAGTTCAATACCTATCGTTACAAAGGTCACTCAATGTCTGACCCTGCGAAATATAGAACAAAAGAAGAATTAGAAGATTATAAATCTCAAGATCCTATTCAACAAGTAAAAGCAACTATCTTGGAAAATGGTTTTGCCACAGAAGAAGAGTTAGCTGAAATTGATAAAGGAGTGAAAGCAAAAGTTATGGAGTCTGTTAAGTTTGCAGAAGATTCTCCATATCCTACAGCAGATGAGATTTTCAAAGATGTTTATGAGCAAGAGGATTATCCTTTTGCAATTGACTAAAACATCTTAACAATATATTAAGTACAAAAAGGTGGTGTGTTTTCACATCACCTATTTGTCTTTTAATCAAAAATTTAAGAAGACGACAATTTTTAGTCATGGACAACAAGGAAGAGCAAGAGTTAAAAAATGGTGCTCAACAAGCCGAAGAAACAAGTACTGCACAGGATTTATTAGAGAACCCTGAAGCTTTAGCAGAACAATTTAACAGAACAGAAGAGTACGTTAATAAAAATAAAAGCATTTTATCAATTGTACTTTTAGTAGTGTTGATTGGGATCGTTGGAGGAGTATTCTTCATGAATATGAAAGCAGATAAAGAGGTGGAAGCTCAACAAGCTATTTTTACAGCTCAATACTACTTTGAACAAGATTCTTTAAGCAAAGCATTGAATGGTGATGGAGCTAATAAAGGATTTTTGACAGTAGCCAAAAAATATGACGGAACTAAGGCCGGAAACTTAGCAAATTATTATGCTGGTGTAATTTACCTAAACCAAGGTGAGTTTGAAAAAGCAATCAAATATCTATCTGCATTTAGTAGTAGTGATTTATTGGTACAACCTCGTGCTTATGCATTGATTGGTGATGCTAACATGGAATTAGAAAAATACACAGAAGCAGTTTCTGCTTATAAGAAAGCTTCTGAAACAGGTGTAAACAAGGAATTTACTCCTCGTTATTTATTAAAGTTAGCAATTGCACAAGAAAATGCTAAAGATGCAAAAGGTGCAGTAGCAACTTATGATAAAATCATTAAAGAATATAAAGATACTAAAGACGCTGAAACAGCTAAGAAATACAAAGGGCTTGTTTCTTCTTTAGTTCAACAATAAGAATTATCAAATAGAATAAAGAAGGGATAAGGTGAATAAACTTTATCCCTTTTTTCGATTATAAAATATGGCAAGTTCATTAAAAAATTTAAGTGAATACAATGCAGATAATATCATTGATATCAGTGATAAGCGTTTTGCAGTTGTAGTAGCCGAATGGAATGATAATGTAACTACTCCACTTGCTCAAGGAGCTGTAGATACATTGTTGAAACATGGAGCAAAAGAAGAAAATATTGTATACACAAATGTACCTGGTACATTTGAGTTAAGCTTAGGTGCTCAGCGTTTTGCTTTACGCCATGATATTGATGCCGTGGTTTGTATTGGTTGTGTGATTCAAGGTGAAACGAAGCATAATGATTATATCAATGCTGCTGTAGCTTCTGGACTTACAGATGTAAGTTTAAAGTATGATAAGCCTGTTGTTTTTGGCGTGTTGACACCAAATACATTGGAACAAGCACTTGATAGAGCAGGAGGAAAGCACGGAAACAAAGGTGATGAAGCAGCTATTACTGCGATCAAAATGTTAGGACTTTATTAATCAACGCAAATAGATAAATAAGATGAAAATATATAAGTTTGGAGGTACGTCTGTAGGGAAACCTGAGCGTATGCGTCAAGTTAAAGAGTTAATCACTCGTGATGATAAACAAAAAATTGTTGTTTTATCTGCTGTTTCTGGTACTACAAACTCTTTGGTAGAGATTGGTGAGACATTGTATGCAGAAGATAAAGCAAAAGCATCTTCATTGATTGAAGCTTTGTATGTAAAATATGAACAGTTTATCAAGGATTTGTATGATGTTGAAGCTTTTTATGCCAAAGGAAAAGAGGTAATTATTAAGCAATTTGATGTGATTAGAGGGTTGATAGAAAAGCCTTTTACAAGTATTGAAGAGCGTCTATTATTAGCTCAAGGAGAGTTAATTTCTACACAACTATTCACTCACTTCTTGGGTCAAGTTGGTGTAGAAGCAGAATTGTTGTGGGCATTAGATTTCATGAGTGTTGATGAATACCATGAGCCAGAATTAGAGAAAATCTCTAAAAAGTTAACAGCTACTTTAGAAAATACTAAGAAAGTACAAATCTACATTACACAAGGGTACATTTGTATGAATCCTGCAAATGAAGTAGATAACTTGAAGCGTGGTGGAAGTGATTATACAGCTTCTTTACTGGGTTCTGCGATTGGTGCTGATGAAGTTCAAATTTGGACGGATATTGATGGAATGCACAATAATGACCCAAGAGTAGTTGATAAGACAGCACCTATTGCTAACTTAACTTTTGATGAGGCTGCTGAGTTGGCTTATTTTGGAGCGAAAATTCTTCACCCTGCTACAATTATTCCTGCTCAAAAGACAAACACTCCTGTGAAGTTGTTGAATACAATGGATCCTGATGCTGCCGGAACAACAATTTCTGGTAAAATCTTAGAACTAGGAAAAATTAAAGCTGTGGCAGCTAAAGATGGCATTACAGCTATCAAAATCAAGTCTAGTAGAATGTTGTTAGCATATGGTTTCTTGACAAAGGTATTCTCTATCTTTGAAAACTATAGAACACCAATTGATATGATTACTACATCTGAGATTGCTGTTTCTGTGACAATTGATGATAATACAAACTTAGATAAAATTGTTGCTGAATTAGAGGCTTTTGCTACAATTGAAGTTGATACAGATCAAACGATTGTTTGTGTAGCAGGACAAGGTATTGCAGAGGTAAAAGGACCTGGTATGCAAATTTTAAATTCATTGAAAGAGATTCCAATTCGTATGGTCTCTTATGGTGGTAGTAAAAATAATATTTCTGTTTTGATTGCTTCAGATTATAAAAAAGAAGCTTTGAAGAGGTTAAATGCTGGTTTATTTAACTTTTAGTCAAAAAATATTTTAGTAAGAAGGGTAGTTATGGCTTTCATAACTACCCTTTTGTTTTTTAGTGGTTTTCTTGTGCATCTACTACAGCAAGAGCTACCATATTAATAATTTCACGAACAGAACTTCCTAATTGTAAAATGTGTACAGGTTTACGCATTCCCATCAAGATAGGCCCAATTGCTTCTGAATTACCCAATTCTGTAATTAGTTTGTAAGCAATGTTTCCAGAAGATAAGTTCGGGAAGACAAGTGTGTTTGCCCCTTCTTCTGCTATTTCACTGAAAGGATATAATTCTTTTTGTAAATCTGGGTTTAATGCAACATTTGCTTGCATCTCTCCATCAATTTTAAGAGATGGCATACGCTCTCTTACTAACTGAGTAGCCTGTTTTACTTTGTTAGTATCACTTCCTTGAGAAGAGCCAAAGTTAGAATAAGAAAGCATAGCAACCCTAGGCTCAATGTCAAAGAATTTTACAGATTCAGCAGTTAAGCAAGTAATATCTGCTAATTGTTCAGCATTAGGATCAATATTTACAGTTGTATCTGCAAAGAAATAAGGACCTCTATCTGTGAGCATGATGTACATACCAGCTACCAAGTTTGTATCTTCGCTTCTTCCAATTACTTCTAAAGCTGGACGAATAGTACTTGGATAATCACGTGTTAGTCCAGAAATTAAAGCATCAGCTTCCCCTACTTCGACCATCATAGAACCAAAGTAGTTTCTATTAATCATTTTTTTACGAGCATCATCTAAGTTAAGCCCTTTACGTTGTCTCTTAGCATATAGCTTTTGAGCAAATAATTCACGTTTTTCACGTTCAAATAAAGGCTCGATGATTTCACAATCTGCTATGATTTCTAAATTATATTCCTCAATAAGAGCTTTGATTTTTTCAGGATTCCCAAGAAGAATAGGAGTACAAATATTCTCTTCTTTTAGAACATGTACAGCTTGTAGTATTTTGATATTATCTGCTTCAGCAAATACAACACGTTTTGGAGCTTTTTTAGCACGTTCAATAACACGAGACATCAAACGCTGGTCAATACCTACACGTTGTTGTAGTTCGTATTCATAATTCACCCAATCCACAATTGGCAATTGAGCCACTCCAGAATCCATTGCAGCTTTAGCAACAGCAGGAGAAATGCGAGTGATTAGTCTTGGATCTAGTGGTTTTGGGATTAGATAATCTTTTCCAAAGCTTAAGTTTTTATTTCCATAAGCTTTAGAGACCATATCAGGTACAGGCTCTTTGGCAAGGTCAGTTAATGCTTTTACAGTAGCCAATTTCATTTCTTCATTGATTTCTGTAGCACGAACATCAAGTGCTCCACGGAATATGAATGGGAAGCCCAATACATTATTCACTTGGTTAGGATTATCAGAACGACCTGTAGCCATAATGATATCATCACGTGTAGAAATTGCTAAGTTGTAATCAATCTCTGGGTTTGGGTTTGCAAGAGCAAAAACAATAGGGTCTTTTGCCATTGTTTTTAATGCCTCAGCACTCAATACATCACCAGTAGAAAGTCCCAAAAATACATCAGCATCTTTTACTGCATCTTCAATTGTTGATAAATCTTTGTCTGTTGCAAATTGAGCTTTAGAAGGAGTTAAGTTTTCTCTATCCTTATGAATTACTCCTTTGCTATCAAGCATTACAATATTTTCTTTCTTTGCTCCTAGGGCAATATAAAGCAAAGTACAAGAAACAGCAGCAGCACCCGCTCCATTTACGACTACTTGAATTTCTTCAATCTTTTTCCCATTTACTTCCAATGCACTCAACAATGCTGCAGCCGAAATAATAGCAGTTCCATGTTGGTCATCGTGCATGACAGGAATATTCATTTTTTCACGTAATTCCTGTTCAATTTTAAAGCTTTCTGGAGCTTTGATATCCTCTAAGTTTACACCACCAAAAGTAGGTTCTAGAGATTTTACAGTTTTGATAAAACTGTCTGGGTCTTTTTCATCAATTTCAATATCGAAAACATCAATTCCTGCAAATTTTTTGAAAAGAACTCCTTTTCCTTCCATAACAGGCTTAGAAGCTTCTGGTCCAATATCCCCTAAACCAAGTACAGCTGTTCCGTTTGAAATTACACCTACCAAATTCCCTTTGGCTGTATATTTATAAACATCACTTTTGTTATCAGCAATTTCAAGACAAGGTTCTGCTACCCCTGGAGAGTATGCAAGAGCCAAATCTCTTTGAGAGCTTAACATTTTTGTGGGCACTACTTCAATTTTACCAGGTTTTCCCTTTGAATGGTATTTAAGTGCGGCTAATTTTTTTGATTCTGTGCTCATAAAAAGTTGTTTAATAGATTTTCATAGAATGCAACATTGCTTCTATTTCATAGATATATTTTGTCTTTTTTTGTCCAGGACAATTAATAAAACCTTCTACGTAATAGATTTTATCTTTGGTTGGATGATAAAAGACATAACTCACAAAAGAACCACCAATTACTCCTTTTTTGAGTCTCCAAAGTCCTCTTGTATTGTTACTATAATATTTTCCAAATCGTTTTGTTTGGTGAGTAGGGGCAACAGTTTCATACATTTGTGTTGTCATGTATTCAGTGCTATCTTCTGGGTCAGTAAAGAATTTCTGCCCTATTTTTTCTCTCCAAGCTAGTACAGAAGAATCTGAAAATTGATTTTGAGAACGATATTCATCAGAATAAATGTATAAGTTGATGTCATAACCTTTTTTGTTATAGTTATTTTTTCTCAGCCATACAAAGTCATTTTCTTCTTTTACAATGTCATATTTTGGAGGAATATGCATTTTGATTTTATATTTCTTATAAAATTCCTTTTCTCTATCATAATTATGCTTCATCACATTTTGTTTGTGTTTGATAGAGAGCTGATATATCTTTTCTTGGAAGCTACCTTTGTTTTTTAGTAATTGATTGTAAAACGTTTGCCTATCAGGAGCAATCAAAAACATAAAAGTTTGGTTTCTACAAACCCTATCCTTTTGGTAATAAAAAAATGTAGTATCTGTCTTTGCTTTCTCCAAAAAGGCAGTACTAAACATTTTTTTTACTTTATTATTCGTAGGGTTTTCTTCATTAAGAATTAGGGGGAAAATAATCAAATGCCTTTTCTGTAAAAGATTTGTCCAACGCTCAATAGGAACACTATAAAGCTCAAAAACCTTTTCTGAATTAGGGAGCCCTTGTTGGTCAATGGATAATAAACTATCCATTGTTTGTCCACTAAGGCTATGTTTCCAAGAGTTGGTATCCGCTACAACAAGTACTCTTCCTGCAATTCCTTGTGCAGGAGGGAGGGCACTTGAACGATTATTTTTTTCTTCTTTATTTTTATTGTCCCCACAACTTAGAATTACTAAGGCAAAGGAGAAAAATAAACTAGCAAAAAGAAATTTCTTACTATGCATAAGGCAATATTGATTAGTCTAGTTCTTTAAGTACAGAATCGAAATATAAAATTTGATCCTTGTATTTATCAGTTACCTCTTGTTTGATATTGCTACTAAATTTTGAATCAAATTCAGTATAATTACTAATTCCTTCTGCTGTAAACTGAAGGCAATATGTTGGGTATTGATTGGCTTCTTTGGTTAATACTTTAAGCGTTTTGTATGACAAAAAACACTTTGTTTCCATGATTTTAGGTGCTAAATACTCTTTAGACCATATTTCCCACTCTTCTAAAAAGGCAGGAGCGACTGTAAAACTGATATTGTAGATAAACATATATACAAATTAACTAATCTTTTTTTCTTTCAAATGTAATAGCTATGACATTTTTTTCTTTCTGTTTGTTTAACTTGTCCCTCATGAAAATTATTGCTTTTATATTTGTGCTAGTTAGCTTTTCTACAGCTTTTGCTCAACCTCCGAGCTTATCACAACTTCGTAGGTTATATTTTGAGGCTTCTTACAATGAAGAAAAATTAGATAGTGTGATTACATTAGTAAATGAACAAGACACTTCTAAAATGCTAAATTTGGCATATATGGGGTCTGTGGAGGTGTTGAAGGCAAAGTATGAATTCAACCCTTGGACACGTTATTGGCAAATGTCACAAGGAGTAAATTGGCTTGAGAAAGCTTGCAAGGAAGATAATGATAATTTTGAAGTTCGTTTTTTGCGTTTTGCAGTAGAATATCATATTCCTTCTATTGTTGGAATGAAAAAGCATTTGGAGGAAGATAAAGCATTTATGTTAACTCATCTTTCGCAGATTAAACAAATGAAAATGACAAATGAACTGGCTCAATATATTTATGAGTTTTTAGAATTAACAAAACTCTTTACAAAAGAAGAGTTATTGAAGATTAAACAAAGCTTCTAACAAAAAAAGAGTCACTTAAATTTCTTTAAGCAACTCTTTTTTATTTAAAATATGTTTATGAGTTTTTAGAATTGACTTAATTCATTTCCTTCAACAAAAACTACGTCTCCATCTCCGAAGTCTGAGTCATCCTCTTCTTCTGAATCCAATCCTAATTCTTCGATTGCACCTTCTAACTCATCGATTACACCTTCAAATACAGTTTCTAAATCTTCTTTAGTATCATCTGCATATTGTACATAAGCGATAACATCTCCATCTTCTTCTCCTTCACCTTCTACTTCTTCAAGAACAACATCACCAATTTTTTGACCTGTACTTGTTACAGAGAAGTAAACATTAGCAGCTTCATTAACGATAGCTTCCATATCTGCATCTTCATCATCTTCAGCAGTATTAATCGTTTTAACATCAACATCAGCATTTAATGTAACTTCATACATTTGTGCATCTCCTTTGAAAGATAACAATTCTTCATATGATGCATCTTCAAATGTTGCATCAATAGAAGTTGATACAATTGGAACTGATAAGTTAGAGCTTTCAATACCAGTACTAAGTGCTACATTTGTGCTTGTTTGCTTAAATTCAACACTATAAGTATAAGGGTTCATTGAGATAGAAGCATCTAACATTGTTGGCTCATCATCATCATTATAAACAGCTTCAGCATCAATATCAAGGATTGTAGAACCATCTACTTGTACATCAATATCAAGAGCAGTTAAATTTTCATTATCATCTTCAGCATACTCAGTAATTGTTAATTGAGCATCATTTGTAGTTCCTCCATCTGTACTAGGGAACTTAATCACTAATTCAGAACTAGTTCCTGTGTTTTTGAAATCTTCTATATCAGCATCCCACTCGTAGATACCTGTTGACGTTGCGAAATCAAACTCTTCTTCCTCTTCTTGTACCTCTACAACGCCTATAGCTGACTTTAACTTAGCAACTTTTGTAATATCATCAAAAGCTTCTTCTAATGTATTAATGTATTCTTTGTATGTTTTTTTGCTTTGTCTTGCACCAGCAGCAGCTTCATCACCATCCAAGTTACTAGAAACTTCAGCAAAGCTATTGAATGCATCTAAGCTTTGATTTTCTGCCATAGCAGACATATCTGTTTTCAAAGAGTTAGCTACATTATCTAGTGTTGTTTTTGTTTCTGCAGTCGTTAGTTCAGTAGTAGTTGTACCACCACCATCAACTTCTTCATCATCGTTTCCACAAGATGAAAAGAATAACATTGAGAAACTTAATGCACTGGCTAAAATAATTCTCTTTTTCATAAAAATTTTTTTAAATTAAAATTAAACAAACTATTTGTTTTGCTGTTTTACAATAATAGTACCAAAAAACTGTTTTTAAGGTTGTGTTTTTCAACAGAAATTAAAAATATTTTTATCATCTTAGTGTAACGTTTTTGGACTATATCATTTTTTAATAAACCCCAAACTTTATCTTTTCAATACATTATGAAGAAATTATCTTTTTCTTTGATTGCTATCTTATTAGTACTCATTTCAACTGGAGCTGTTTTATTGAAATCACCAATCTTTAGTAAAGTTCAATATCAAGAAATCCAACAAGAAGTAAAACCTGAAACTCTATACAAATATGTTGATGACTTAATTTCATTTTCTCACCCAAGAAATTATAAAAATGTAGAGGTTTTAGATAGTACTGCTTCTTATATTTCTCATCATTTTCAACAAGCTGGAGCAGATTCTGTTGCAGAACAAGTTTTCAGTGTAAATGGAAAAGAATATAAAAATGTAATTGCCTACTTTGGTATTAAAAATAAAAAACATGTGGTTGTAGGTGCTCACTATGATGTGTGTGGTAATCAACAAGGAGCTGATGATAATACTAGTGGAGTTGCTGGTTTACTAGGTTTGGCCACATTACTGGGAGAGACAGACAATCTACCTTATTGTTATGAGTTGGTTGCATACACATTGGAGGAGCCTCCTTATTTTCGTTCTCAAAATATGGGAAGCTATCGTCATGCTCAATTGATCAAAAAACAAAATACTGATGTGAAAGCAATGGTCTGTCTAGAAATGATTGGTTTCTTTTCTGAAGAACCAAATTCACAAGATTATCCAAGTCCAATGCTGAAAGCCTTGTATCCAAGTGTTGGGAATTTTATTGCTGTAGTTGGGAAGTTGGGGGACAGTGGACTTGCAAAGAAGTTTAAACGTTCGATGAAGACTGTGATGAATCTTGATGTTGAGTCTTTGAATGCTCCTGCAAGTATGAGAGGGATTGATTTCTCTGATCATAAAAACTATTGGGATGTGGATATTCCTGCAATTATGATTACAGATACAGCATTTATGAGGAATAAAAATTATCACAAATCTACAGATACAATTGATACCCTCAACTTTGATAAGATGGCTGACGTTATAAAAGGAGTATACTTTGCCTTACTTCAATTATAAAATATGGAGATATTTCTGATTAGTGTAGCAATTTTAATTTTATTATATGCTTTAGTAACAAGTATTGTTTATTTAAGGCAAGAGCAATTAATTTTAAATTCGAAGCCACTACCAAATGATTATGAATTTTCATTTGATGCAAAATTTGAAGAATTGAATTTAGAGGTCAAAAGGAATGTAACATTGAATGCCCTCCTGTTTCGAGTGCCTAATTCTAAGGGAGTGATATTATTCCATCATGGTAAGTCTGATAATTTAGTTCGATGGGGAGCGTTTTACAAAGATTTTACAAAGTATGGATACGATTTTTTTACTTATGATTATCGTTCGTTTGGAAAAAGTAAGGGAGTATTGTATCAAGAAATGAACTTACATCGAGATGCTCGATTTTGTTACAACTTTTTATTAAAACATTACCCTTCCGAGAAAATTATCCAGTTTGGGCGTTCATTTGGAACTTCCATTGCAACTCGTTTGGCCAGAAAGGTGAAAAGTCCATTATTGATTTTGGAAACTCCATATATTAGCATGAGAGCTATGGTAGAAAGAACAGTACCTTATTTACCAAATGCTCTGATTTTAAAGTATCCACTCAGAACAGATTGGTTTATTCGCAGAGTAGAATGCCCTATCCACCTTATTCATGGAACTGAAGATGAGCTAATCCCTTTTGAAGATAGTGTTCGATTGAAGAAGCTCGCAAAAAATGGACACTTGATAGAAATTCCTAAAGGTTTACACAATGATTTGAATTTGATTCCATTGTATCATGAGAAGTTATCTAAAATATTGAATGATTTTCATGATGAAAATAGTTAAAAAAGTATTTGCTGTTCTCAGCGGTTTACTATTGTTATGGTTTGTGGTAGGTTATTTTTCCGCCTTTTATTTGGTGAGCTCTAACCAAAAAATAATTAATAAAATCTCTTTTTTAGAAAATTACCCAATTGAATATCTTTCTATCAAAACAGAGGATAGTGTAGAGGTTCAAGCCTCTTGGATAGCAAGAGAGCGAAAAAAATGTGTTATTATTTTGTCCGGAGTTCGAGGAAATCGAACAAATTGCTATGAACATGCTAAATTGTATTTGGGAAAAGGATATAGTGTTTTGTTGCCAGACTTGAGAGGAACAGGGGAGACAAAAGGGAATATTTCGTTTGGTTGGAATGAACAAAAAGACTTGAAAGCTTGTGCTCGTTTTTTAGAGAATAAAGGGAAAAATATTGCGACTCATGGAATGTCTCTGGGTGCAGCTACGATCATCTATTCAAGTCAATCTATCAATTATGATTTTATAGTTTTAGAATCTTCTTATGATAACATTCATCATGCTTTCTATAATCGTTTAGAAAAATTACATTTACCTACAATTTGTTATTTTCCAGTAGAGTTTTTTATTGCTCAAATGATGAAAGTGTCACTTGATGAACTTTCTCCAGAAGAAAAAATAAAGAATATAAAATGTCCAGTGTTGTATTTTGCTGGAGATAATGAAGGAGTGATTAAGAATGAAGAGACAAGATTAATTTTTAAGAACATTCAGAGTGAAGACAAACAATTATATTTTTTTGAAGGGGCAAAACATGAGGATTTTTATAAAAATTATCCAATAAAATATAAAAGAGTATGGGAGGAATTTATCAACAAAAGATAAAAATATATGCTTTTGCAGGCTTGGGAGCAGATAAGTGGTTGTTTCAATATCAACAAAAAGACTTTGATCTAGAGGTGTTGGAATGGAGAGAACCCAAAAAAGAAGAAAATTTGAAGGAATATGCTTCAAGTTATATTTCGAAAATAGATACAAGTAAGCCTTTTATTTTGATGGGCGTATCTTTTGGAGGAATTCTCGCGACAGAACTTAGTCATATTATCATCCCTCATAAAACCATTCTAATTTCTTCAGCTTCTACTATTTATGAGCTTCCTTTTTTTAGAAAATACTTTCAATATTTACCCTTATCATTTATTCCATCTTCATTATTTACCAAATTAGGTTTTTTAGTTCGTCCCTTGTTTTCGATCCAAACTAAGTCTCACAAAAAACTATTTACAAAGATGCTTAACAATATGCCTCCCAATTTTATGAAGTGGGCACTTTTGCAAGTTGTTCATTGGAAAAGGGAAGAAAATGACTTTGGACAATTAGTAAGAATTCATGGAACAAGAGATTTAGTAATTCCTCTTCAAGGAAAATGTGATTATACTATTAAGAAAGGAGGGCATTTGATGGTAATGGAAAATATGAAGGAAGTAAATGAGGTTCTTAAAAAAATAATTTTTTCGTAAATTAGATGTGTGTTTAAAAACAATAAGATATGAAAAGGAATATATGTGAGAGTATATTCCTTTTTTTGAATTTGCTGCAAATAAATGAGTATGGGAAAGAAAATTATAATTGCAATTGATGGCTTTTCGGGAACTGGAAAATCAACAACTGCTAAACAATTGGCAACAAAGCTAGGTTATCGATATATCGATACAGGAGCAATGTATCGAGCAACGACATTATACTGCTTAGAAAATGAGGTGAATTTGGATAGTGAAGAGGAAGTCGCAAAAGCATTGGATGCTATTGAGATTAATTTTCAATTTAATGCAGAGTTGCAAAAATCAGAAACTTACTTGAATGGGGATAATGTAGAGAAAGAGATAAGAAAAATGTATGTTTCTGAAAATGTTAGTCGTGTAAGTGCAATTGCTTTGGTACGCAAGGCAATGGTCTCACAACAACAAGCAATGGGAAAAGATAAGTCAATTGTATTAGATGGTAGAGACATTGGTACTGTTGTTTTTCCTGAAGCAGAACTCAAAATTTTTATGACTACTGATGTAAAGGTCAGGGCTGTACGTAGATATGAGGAATTAGTTGCAAAAGGGGAGGATGTCACTTTGGAATCAATTATTAAAAATCTCGAAGAAAGAGACAATATTGATTCTAGTAGAAAAGAAAGTCCTCTTAAGAAAGCTAATGATGCCTTTGAATTGGATACTACAGCACTTACTATTGAAAAGCAGGTTGAAAAGGTAATTGAGCTGTTTGAACAACTTTAGTAGTTTAGAATCTATCTAAATTGTGATTTTAGGACAATATGACAAGTAGTAACACTTCAAAAACGTGATAAATTTTGTAGTTTTACTACGCTAATTAGAGTCCATATAGCAGATTTGTATATATAAAGATATGTCTATTAACTTAAAAAAAGGGTTTGACATTAACCTAGTAGGTAAGGCGGAAAGTAATGTTGTAGAAGTTGCTTCTAAAACGTTTTCTATCAAGCCACCAAACTTCGTTAGTTTCATAAAACCAAAGGTTTTGGTAAAAGTAGGCGATAGTGTAAAGGCTGGAACTACTTTGTATTTTGACAAAAGTCTTCCTGAGGTGAAGTACTCTTCTCCTGTAAGTGGGGAAGTTGTTGAAGTGAAAAGAGGGGAAAAACGTAAACTATTGGAAATCATTGTGAAAACAGATGGTCAAAATTCTTATGAGGATTTTGGTTCTAGATCTGTTTCTGAAGCTGCAAAATTATCAGCAGAAGAGGCAAAGCAGTTGATTTTGGATAGTGGTGTCTGGCCAAACATTATTCAACGCCCATATGCTGTTATTGCAAAACCTACCGACACTCCAAAAGCCATCTTCATTTCTGGCTTTGATACTAACCCTTTAGCTCCTGACTATGATGTCATCTTTAAAGGGGAAGAACAAAATTTCCAATTAGGTCTTGAGGTACTTACTAAGTTAACTTCTGGAAGTGTACATTTGACACTCGATGGTAAATCTGAAATCTTGAAGGTTTTCTCTGAGGCAGATAAAGTACAAAAAGTTCAGATTAACAAAGTTTCTGGTCCTCACCCAGCAGGTAATGTTGGTGTTCAAATTCACCATATTGACCCAATTAATAAGGGAGATATTGTGTGGACTTTGAATCCTTATGGTGTGATTCAAATTGGTCGTTTATTCCTTCAAGGTAGATACGATGCTTCTCGTACAATTGCAGTTGCAGGTTCTTCAGTAAGCAACCCACAATATGTAAAAACATATACTGGTGCTAATATCGGAGACTTGACAAAAGGTAATTTGAGTGAAGATCATGTACGTTACATTTCTGGTTCTGTATTATCTGGAGAAAAGGTAGAAGCAGACGGACACATGGGATACTATGATAATGCTCTTTCTGTAATTCCAGAAGGAGATAACTATAAATTCTTTGGTTCATTTGACTTTAACAGTCGTTTGAGTTTACAAAGAGCAATTGGTTTATTCTCATTCTTATCACCTAAAAAAGAGTATGTAGTTGATACAAACTTAAATGGTGAGCACAGAGCATTTGTACAATCTGGAATGTTAGAGAAAGTATTACCAATGGATATTTATCCTACTTATCTATTGAAAGCAATTATTGCTAAAGATTTTGATGAGATGGAAGCTTTGGGTATTTATGAAGTAGCAGAAGAGGATCTTGCACTTTGCGAGTTTGTTGATGTTTCTAAAAACGATGTCCAAGGAATTATTAGAGAAGGAATTGATTTAATGCTAAATAGCTAACAAAACCATGAAATCTTTATTAAGAAGTAAATTAGATGAAATTAAGCCTCACGTTGAGAAAGGTGGAAAATATGAGAAATGGTACTTCATTTATGAAGCCCATGAAACATTATTCTTCCAACCAAATCATACGACAGGTGTAAAAGGTGCTCATATCAGAGATGCAGTTGATATGAAGCGTATGATGGTTACTGTAATCCTTGCAATGATCCCTGCTTTAATCTTCGGAATGTGGAATGTTGGAAATCAACATGCTATGGCAGTAGGACTTTCAGCTGGATTTGTTGATAACTTGCTTTTTGGAGCAATTCGTTTAGTTCCTATTATTGCAGTATCTTATATTGTAGGTCTGGGAATAGAATTCGCATTTGCAACAATTAACAAACATCCTATTAATGAAGGGTTCTTGGTATCAGGTTTATTATTACCTTTAATTGTACCTGCTACAATTCCTTTGTGGCAAGTAGGAGTAGCTACTGCTTTTGCTGTAGTTCTAGGTAAAGAAGTATTTGGTGGTACTGGTATGAACTTATTAAACCCTGCTTTGACTGCTAGAGCGTTCTTGTTCTTTGCATATCCTGTAGAAATTTCAGGAGACAAAGTATGGATTGACTTAGCACAACAAACAGCTGTTGATGGTTTTTCTGGAGCTACTGTATTAGGACGTATTGCTGAAGCAAGTATTAATAATGTTGCTACATTCGATGCGGTTAAAGACTTACCTTCTTTTAGTGACATGTTCATGGGTAATATCCCTGGTTCAATTGGGGAGACTTCTACACTAATGTGTTTGATTGGATTTGCAATCTTAGCAATTACTGGTGTAGGTAGCTGGAAAATTGTTTTAAGTATGTTTGCTGGTGGTCTTACTATGGGAGCTATTGTTGCTAGTGGTGATGGCGCTTGGGCTACTGTACCTGCTCACTATCAAGTAGTAATGGGTGGTTTCGCTTTTGGTGCTGTATTTATGGCTACTGACCCTGTATCTGCTGCTCAAACAGAAGTGGGTAAATTTATATATGGATTTTTAGCAGGTTTCTTATCAATTTTGGTAAGAGTATTAAACCCAGCTTATCCAGAAGGAGTAATGTTAGCAATCTTGTTGATGAACGTGTTTGCTCCATTAATCGATTACTTTGTTGTTCAATCTAATAAAAACAGAAGATTAAAACGTGAAACAGTCTAACGCATACGTATTGATATTCACTGTTGTCATGACAGTGGTCTGTGCTGGTTTACTTGGTGGAACAGCAAATGGTTTAAAAGAAAAGATTGCAGCAGCAAAAAAATTAGATGCTCGTAAGCAAATCTTAAGTGCAGTAACTGATGTAGAAGGGAAAGATATTAATGCTCTCTTTGAAAATAACATTAAAGGATATGTTGTAAACAGTGCTGGTGATATCGTTGAAACTACTCAAAACAAAAAAGGACAAGATGTTCCTTTGGTAGCTGAGAAAATCAACCCAAGAACTGAATACAAGAAAGCTTCTTTAGCAAAGAAACATTTTCCAGTTTTTGAATATTCTGAAGGTGGAAAAATCCAAGCTTATGTTTTACCAATCTATGGAAATGGATTATGGGATGAAGTTTGGGGATATATTGCTATCGAGCCAGATTTCAAAACTGTGAAAGGTATTGGTTTTGGTCATAAAGCAGAAACTCCAGGTTTAGGAGCTAGAATTACTGAAGGAGCTGTTCAAGAGCGTTTTGCAGGAAGAACTATTTATGATGCTGCTGGTGTTGTAAAATTAGCTTTCTTGAAAGGTGAAGGAAACCAAGTAACAAACGAATATGATGTTGATGGTTTATCTGGTGCTTCTATGACAACTAAAGGAGTAAATGCTATGTTAGCATCTTATTTAGGATACTACAAAAACTTCTTCAATAAGGCTGGTGGTGCTACTGCAACTCCTGTACAAGAAGAAGCTCCTGTAGAGCCTACTCCTGCTGTAGTTGATTCAAATGCTGTTGTTGTTTCAGATTCTTCTGTAGTTGATTCAGTTTCTGCAAATGAAACTGTTGTTTCTACTGATTCTGCTACTGCTACAGTAGATTCTACTACTCATTAATTAATAAAAGTCTTATACATTCAAAATATTAAATAAAATGGCTGAAGTAGAAGAAAAAGTAGTTCAAGAGAAAGAAGCACTTCTTTCTCCCAAGAGAAAAAAATATATTACAGATCCATTTGACGAAAACAATCCTGTAACAGTACAAGTTTTAGGTATTTGTTCTGCATTAGCAGTAACAGCTCAAATGAAACCTACATTAGTAATGGGTATTGCTGTGACAGTGGTAATTGTTTTTGCGAACGTAATTATCTCAATGATCCGTAACTTAATCCCTGGTAGTATTCGTATCATCGCACAATTAGGAATTGTTGCTACATTGGTAGCATTGGTTGATATGGTACTTCAAGCATTCTTATATGATGTTTCTAAAGAACTATCTGTATTTGTAGGTCTAATCATTACAAACTGTATTGTAATGGGACGTTTAGAAGCATTTGCTATGGGTAATCGTCCTTGGGATTCTGCCTTAGATGGTTTAGGTAGTGGATTTGGATATGCTTGGGTAATTTTAGCAATTGCATTTGTAAGAGAATTATTTGGTTCTGGTAAAGTATTTGGATTTGATGTTCTAGGTCCTATTGGATACCAAAATAACGGTCTAATGACAATTCCTGTAGGAGCTTTTATGGTATTAGGAATTATTATCTGGGTTCAAAGATCAATTAACGGTTACGTAGAAGAATAATAAATTAAGTAAGAAATGGATTTAGTAAATTTAGCAATCAAATCGATCTTCATTGATAACATGATTTTCGCATTCTTCTTAGGAATGTGTTCTTACTTAGCAGTATCAAAGAAGGTTAAAACGGCTATCGGTTTAGGAGCTGCTGTAATTTTCGTATTGACAATTACAACACCTATGAACTGGGCTTTGAATGAGTATGTTTTGAAACCAGGTGCTTTATCTTGGGCATTAGGTGAGCAAGCTGACACTGTAGATTTAGGATTTTTACGTTTCATTACTTTCATCGCTACAATTGCTGCAATGGTACAATTAGTAGAGATGATTGTTGAGAAAGTTTCTCCTTCATTATATGGTACTTTAGGTATCTTCTTACCACTTATCGCTGTAAACTGTTCTATCTTGGGAGCATCATTATTCATGGTGACAAGAGATTATACATTAGCTGAAGCAAGTGTTTTTGGATTTTCTTCTGGAATCGGTTGGTTATTAGCAATTGTTGCTTTGGCAGCAGTAAGAGAGAAAATGAAGTATTCTCACGTTCCTGTTCCAATGAGAGGATTAGGAATTACAATGATTACTACTGGTTTGATGGGTATCGCTTTTATGGCATTTATGGGAATCAAATTAGATTCTACGCCAGCAAAAGAAGAGACAAAGGCTGAAAAAGTAGAAGTTGTAGAAAAGCAAGTTTCTATGTTAACAGATGTAGAAAAATAAGAATATTTAAGAATTCAGTAAAAAAGGAAAGTCATTTTTGACTTTCCTTTTTTTATTTTACATTTTTTAATCAAAATTATTATTTTTAATAAACTTTATCATGAAGTCATTTAAGGTTTTGTTGATAAAATACAAATAAGTATCTGTATTTCAGTTAGTTAACGTCTACTTTGATTAGTACTATAAATATCTAACTAAAAGTAAGATTGTTTTGCTGTAAATCAGTCAGTTACACAGTTATGAAACCTAAAACTTTAAATCACTT
>JAAEPT010000079.1 GCA_024232295.1 Cytophagales bacterium | reverse complement strand
CCATCTTCTGTAACAAAGCCCAATTGGTCCATTGTTAATTGAGTTTGGAAGATTTCCATAATTTCGTCCCAAATCAATCCAGCTTTTAGGTCAAAAGCCCAATCTGTTTGACTATCTAAACGGAAACGTCCTTCTTCAATGAAAGACATAAAAATAATTTCAATAGGGTTAATGCCTTTGTATTGAGCAACAGCACAACGTAAATCTTCAAAACGCTCTTCTTTTAAGAACATTTTCCAGCGTTCATTGTCTTCAAACTCTGGTTCAAAGAAAAATTGAAAAGCAAATTCGCCTGCACCCAAATCTACTGCACAGAAAATATCATATAGTTTTAAGTACTCTGCATACTTCTCATAGAAATTTTGAAGTACTTTTTGTCCCTTGGCAGTTGGAGCATAGTGGGTTCCGCTAATGTCTACAAACCCTTTTTGTATCATGTTTTCAATGATTGGTTCTAATGAACGCAAATCATCATCCAATAATATAGAATAAGTTTGTCCTTTATTACACATTTGTTCTAGCATAAGGACAGAAGCAAAATAGTTTCTTTGTTCAGTTGTTAAAATGAATTGTTGTTCCATGGTTTTATTTGTATTAAAAAAGGGTTTCTGAATGACCAAAAACCCTTTTTTTATTAAAAATATGAATATGATTTATCTTCTTTTACCACTTGTTCTACGAGTTGAAGAACTTCTAGATGGACTCGAAGAACTACTAGAAGAAGAGCTAGAGTATGATGAACTAGAACTGCTAGAAGAAGAACTTGTTCCAAAACCACCAGAGCTTACATTCTTTGAAGTATTTCTGTTAGAGAAAGAAGAACTAGATGTTGTTGGAGAACTTACACTTCTTGTTGTAGTACTTGTAGGTGTTGTTGTTTTATTAACTGTGCTACCACTTGTAGTTGTTGTTCCATTAGAACTAGTAACTTTCTTAGATACTGTCTTTGCAGAAATAGAACCGCTTGAGTGTCCAGAAGTGTGACTTGGTGAACTTGTACTACGAGGAGTTTTTGTTCCAAAGTTATTTTTCTTTGAAGAAGTATGGATAGTTGTAGAATGGGTATTTCTATGACGCTTGCTATAACCACCATCATCATCACTAGTATGATGAATTACTGTTGTTTCTCTTACTGTTCCACCTCCACAACTAGAAAAAAGTGTCATAGAAGCTAATAAAGTCGCTGATAGAATAGTTGTAATGCCTAAACGAATGTTCCTTTTCATAATAAAATGATTTGTGTCTGATTAAAAATTTAAAACATTATGAAGATACTAAAATAAATGATTGAAGCCAAGGCAAAAACCGAAAACAAAATGCCTTAAAATCTGTAGATGTTTTCCTATATTTGTGAGAAGGAAAAATTCGTAAAGTTTTGTATAAGTCATTAATACGCCCCATTCTATTTAAGTTTGATCCTGAAAAAGTGCATCATTTTTCTTTCAAATCAATCAAATTTATGTTTAAGCTCCCTTTGATGAAAAGTATTTTCAAGGGACTTTATTCTGTAGATGACTCACGTTTGGAGCGTGATGTATTTGGTTTGAAATTTAAGAATCCTGTAGGAATTGCCGCAGGGTTTGACAAAGACGCTCATATTATTGATGAATTATCATGTATGGGGTTTGGGTTTATTGAAATTGGAACATTAACTCCTGTAGGACAACCTGGTAATACAAAACCAAGATTGTTTCGTGTACCACAAGACCAAGCTGTAATCAACAGAATGGGTTTTAATAATGAAGGGGTAGAAACGGCAATTAAGCGATTGAAAGCTCGTAAGACAGATGTTTTAGTAGGAGGAAATATTGGTAAAAATAAAGTAACTCCTAATGAGCAAGCATATAATGACTATGAAAAATGTTTTCATGCACTTTATGAATATGTAGATTACTTTGTTGTGAATGTAAGTTCTCCAAATACTCCTGGGCTAAGAGCATTACAAGACAAAGAACCTTTGACAAAATTATTGGTAGGGTTGAAGGAATTGAATGAACAAAAACCCAAACAAAAACCGATTTTACTGAAAATAGCTCCAAATTTAGATGAAGGTCAATTGGATGATATTGTTGAAGTGATTAAAAATTCTGAAATTGATGGATTAATTGCAACAAACACAACTATTTCTACAGATGACTTAACCATTTCAAAAGCTGAAATTGATGCTTTAAGAACAAAAGATGAATATAAAATGCTTGGAGGAGTGAGTGGGAAAGTGTTAACAAACCATTCAACACAAATTATTCGCTACTTAGCAAATCGCTTGGATGTTCCTATTATTGGGGTAGGAGGAATCATGACAGCAGAGGATGCTTTAGAAAAATTGGAAGCAGGGGCTAGTTTAGTACAGATATATTCTGGTTTTATCTATGAAGGTCCTAACTTGGTAAAAAGAATTAACAAAGCTATTTTAGCAAAAATGTAGTTGCTGAAACTATGGCAGGAAATACCTATAAACAACAAGCACCAAAAGAGAGTGCAAATACAACTAAGCAAACCAAACAAAAGAAGGAAACCAAAAAGGCAAAAACGACTCTTAAGAAAAAAGTGAATCTAAAAGATAAGATTAACTTGATTAATGATAAGCGTTTGCACTTGGTTTTAGGATTGATTCTCATTTTATTTTCTGTGAGTGCAATTCTATCTTTTTCTTCTTATTTGTTTGTAGGAAATGCTGATCAAAGCTTTTTTGGTCCTGAAGCTTCTTCCATAAGAGAAGAGGGCAAAGAGATCCAGAATGCTTTGGGTTGGTTTGGTGCTTATTTGGCACATACCTTTGTTTTTCGTTGGTTTGGTTTGGGAGCTTACTTATTGCTACCCATTAGTTTTTTCTATGGAATACAGATTACCATTCAGAAAAAATTTACATTTCTTCTTCGACTTACAAAAGCATTAGTATTTGCTACATTTTGGTTAACTTTTTTGTTAGGATACATTGCTCTATCTTATAGTGATAAAGCTTTTATTACACATGTTTGTGGAGGAATTGGCTATGAATGGTCTTCATTTTTAGATAGTATTATAGGGGTAGGAACCGTCTTTTTTCTGATATTCTCTTTACTTGTTTTTTTGATTTACTTTTTTGACATTACTTCTTTTGTAGGGTTAGGGAAGAGAAAGTATGTTTTTGATTTGGATGGAGAAGAAGACTTTACACAAGATGTGAAAGAAGAAGTTGTAGAGGTAAGTACAAAAACAACTACTACTAAGAAAACTAAAAAAGAAACTCCTGTAGAAGAGCCAATTACAGATGAGTTGGCAAGTCTTAGAGAGGCTTTTTCTTCTACAGATGATGATGTTGAAGAAAAAGAAATAAAAACAACTGAGGTAAAAACAGTAATTGATTCAAAGCCTGTTACTACTGTAGAAAAAGAACCTATTGTAGAAAATAAACCTGAAGAAGAGCCAATTCTTGAAAAAGAAGAAATTAAACACACAACTCATCATTCAGTTATAGAAGATGAGAAAAGTGATTTTCAGCCAATTGGTATACAAGTAGAAGAAGCAAAAATAGAAAAAGAGACAACTTCTCCAAAAGCAGAAGATCATCCTTTTGCACATACATTTGAAAGAAGTCCTTTTGATAATATTTTAGATGAATTAGAGAAAGACAAGCATAATAAACCGCGTTCTTTTGAAGATGCTAAATCATCATTTGGAACAGAAACAAAGAAAAATACAGAAAAGACTTCCACTACTGAAAAGAAAGAAGAGAAGATTGATAAAGCAGTATCAGAGCCAATAATACAAGAACCTAAAACTACTACTGTAGAAATGTCTGTGGAGGTAGAAAATCCAACTTCGAAAGAAGTGAAAGAGGATTTAGGTTTTGTGGTGGAAGATGCTACACAAGATGATGATGAGGTGTATGAGTTGGAACAAGTCACAGATTTCTATTCTGATGAAGGAAATACTTATGACCCTACTTTGACATTGAGAAATTTCCAACTTCCAACACTTGCTCACCTAGAAGATCGATCTTCTAACAAGATTGATGTTACAGAAGAGGAATTAAAAGCAAATAAGGATAGAATTGTAGAGACGCTTGCCAATTATAAACTTGGTATTAAGAGTATCAAAGCTACAATTGGTCCTACAGTTACGCTTTATGAAATTGTACCAGCAGATGGAGTGCGTATTTCTAAGATTAAAAACTTAGAGGATGATATTGCACTAAGTTTGGCTGCTTTGGGAATTCGTATCATTGCTCCAATTCCTGGAAAAGGAACAATTGGTATTGAAGTACCCAATAAGAATAGAGAAACTGTCTCTGCCCGTTCGGTTTTAGGTTCTCGTAAATTTCAAGAATCAGATATGGCATTGCCTGTAGTATTTGGTAAAACCATTACCAATGAAATCTTTATGATTGATTTGGCAAAAATGCCTCACATGCTAATGGCAGGAGCTACTGGACAGGGTAAGTCTGTTGGATTGAATGTATTGATTGCTTCTTTACTTTATCGAAAACATCCAGCTCATTTAAAATTTGTGTTGGTTGACCCGAAAAAAGTAGAATTTTCTATCTTTGAGAAAATTGAGCAACATTATCTAGCTAAGTTACCAGATGAAGAGGATGCAATTATTACAGATACTTCTAAGGTAATTTATACTCTGAACTCGCTTTGTATAGAAATGGATCAACGTTATGATTTATTGAAATCTGCACGTTGTAGAAATTTGAAAGAATATAATGCAAAATTCATTAAACGTACATTGGATCCAGAAAAAGGGCATCGTTTCATGCCTTACATTGTAGTAATTATTGATGAGTTAGCCGATTTGATGATGACAGCAGGAAAAGAAGTGGAAACACCTATTGCTCGTTTGGCTCAGTTGGCAAGGGCAATTGGTATTCACTTAGTAGTTGCAACACAAAGACCATCAGTAAATGTAATTACAGGTGTAATTAAGGCGAACTTCCCTGCTCGTGTTTCTTTTAGAGTATCAGGACAAATGGATTCTCGTACTATTTTGGATTCTAAGGGAGCAGAACAATTGGTTGGAATGGGGGACATGCTATTTACACAAGGAATGGATGTTACTCGTTTACAATGTGCTTTTATTGATACTCCAGAAATTGAAAACATAGTCAGTCACATTGGAAATCAACAGGGATATCCTACAGCTCTTCTTCTACCTGAAGTAATGGAAGAGGGAGATGATAATGGAGCAAGTGATGTTGACCTATCAGAAAGAGATGCTTTGTTTGAGGATGCTGCTCGTATCATTGTAGGTGCTCAACAAGGAAGTACCTCTTTGCTTCAAAGAAAATTAAAGTTGGGGTATAATAGAGCAGGAAGAGTGATCGATCAATTAGAAGCAGCAGGAATTGTAGGGCCTTTCCAAGGGAGTAAAGCAAGAGAGGTTTACATTTCTGATGAGTATAGTTTGGAACAGTTATTGAAAGATCTATAATTAACGACATAAAAACATAATTTCAGTTTATGAAAAAGATATTTACATACCTAGCCTGTATCGCTTTCGTAAGTTTTGTGTTTGCACAAAATGTGAAGCAAAAAGAAGCTCGTCAAATTTTGGACGAAATGAGTGTAAAGCTGAAAGCATTAAACTCATTTAAGGTTGAATTTGAAACAGTAATGAGTAGTCCTGTTACAAAAATGGAAGAAACCATTAAAGGGCGGATGATTGTACAGGGGAATAAGTATAAGTTATTAATTGGTGGTCCTGAACCCAAAGAGATTTATAATAATGGAACAACTATTTGGACACTTTTTCCTGGTGAAGAAGTGACAATTAGCGATGTAGATGAAGAAGATAATTCTATGTTGTCAATCTCATCAATGGTTGAAAGTTACAAAGAAGGTTATAAGTATATGATTGAAGGAGATGCTGTAGCTAATGGAAAGAATTGTGATGTAATTACTTTGGTTCCTGAGATTGTAAATGGAGAAACAAGTGTAGATGAAATTTTTAAGATTCGTTTATTTGTAGAGAAGAAAACGAGAATTCTTCAAAAATGGGTGATTTTTGAAAAGAATGGTAATCGCTATACAACTTCACTTACTTCTTTTACTCCAAATGTAAAAGTGAGTCCAAGTACATTTGTATATGACACAAAAGCTCATCCAAATATTGAGGTAAATGATATGAGAGAATAATTCTCTTATCAAGAAATTATAAAATGAAAAAGCCAATGTTTAGCAATGAATATTGGCTTTTTTATTGATTTTTTAGTTTCATTCTATTGATATTCTCCCAGCTTTTTTAAGTATCTAAAGTGAGATTGTATAGCCTTATTGATTGAGAGTTGGTTATAAGGCATTGCATATTTATTTGCCATTTTTTGTATCTCTGGTGTGATGAGTGTATACACTGTATGAGGTAATGAAGGAAATAAATGATGGGCAGCATGAGAATTAAACCCTCCAAATATCCAGTTTGCGAAATTACTAGTTGGATGATAATCTAAAGAAACAGATAGTTGATGCTCATGAAAACAAGTTGGTAAAACTCCAAATTTATCAGCAGTAGGAAAACTAGTTTCAGTAGTTAGGTGGGAAATAATTAATGTTAATACAAAGAATATTGAGATAAAGAAGTGCATAATCAAGAAAGCAAATATTGATTGTGAAATTGCCACTTCAGAAAAGTAACTAGGGAATATTATCAGAATGATAATATAGAGGATTTTTAATGAAATGACTTCAATAATAAAAAGAGAAGAATATGAAAGGTTCTTCATATTAGCCACTTCTTTTTTCGATAAGTAAATAAAGTCTTTGATGAAAATCCAGTGGAGAGTATACATACAATATAAAAATGGTGCATACAAGTATTGATATTTATGGTACCATCTAAGTTGATGACTATTTGAAAGTCTAATAAAAGAGTTGTCATCAATGTCTGCATCACATCCATCTACATTTGGAAAAATGTGATGAGAAGAGATGTGTCTTTTTGTCCAAAGTGTAGCATTCACTCCTTGTAGATTGAAAATAAGATAATGAGCAATTTTATTATAGATTCTTTTTTTGAAGAGTGTATTGTGTACAGCATCATGAGAAGCATTGAATGCTAATAGGATTCCTGAAAGACCAAATAAGCAATAAGATATTGTTAGTAGTAAAAAATTACTGTTAATAACATCAATAAATAATAGGCTGTATAAACTAATGAAAAGCAAAAAGTAAACAAAGAATTTTACCTTCATCAATTTAGAACTTTTGAGTAGTATTTCTGGACTTATAAGTTGTTGAACCCTCTGGTTAAGGTCATTATAAAAGTTTGTGTTTGAGTGTTTGAATTTTATTTTCATAAGCTTTGTATTAGTTGATAATACAAAGCTATGATGAACTTTTAGTCACTCAAAAAATAGGAAAGCCTCAAAAAATTACATTATGCAAATAGCGAAATTTATTTTTGCATATTTCACAAAAGAAAATTAAGAATGATGATTTTTTAGTGAATTTTGCAAAAATGTGTTTGAGAAGAAATGTTTAGTATCATCGCGATAATCAATTAGTACCTGTATGGAATGTAATATTGATTATAATCTCTGTAAGAAATTCCATTATCAGTAACCTCATGAATTTCCTCAATTTTATAGTCTTTCTTATTCAAATAGTCTGTAACTGTTTGATGAAATTGTTCTTTTCTGATAAGTAATAATAAATGCTTGATGTCAAGTACAACTGTTAGTTTTCCTAGTTGACTTGCATGTTCTTCAAAAGTTCCTTCCATGAAAGCATAACTATAGCTATTGGTAAGAACATATTCCATCTCAAAAGAAATTTGTTCATTCTCAATTTTTCCAAACTTTAAATAAGGAACAGAAAAAAGAAGTGAATTTGAGAAAGATCCAATCAATTCATTACTTGTATCTTTGAGTACAAGGTTTTCTAAGTCACGAATACTAGTGATTGTTATATCTCCTAAAATATCCCAAATATTCAAATTCATCTTGAAGGGATCAGTGGATTTTTGTTCACCATAAAATGGATCAAGATAATCAAATTCATTCATATCAAATTCTACCCAAATATTAGCTAACTTTTTCTGATAAATATAATCTCGATCAATTCTTATGCTTAACCTTCCCGAAATTGGTTTAATGTTTTGATAGAGATGTGGTGTGATATCTTGCCATTTTTGCATCATAATTAGTTAAATTTTAGTGTTAAAAACTCTTTCCATTCTAATTTACTTTGTCTTTTGAAAGCAATTAAAATGTAAATGAAAAGTACTGTGTTTGCAATACTAACAGTAATTCCAGCTCCTTTTATTCCATAGTTTGGGATTAAGAAATAACAGCCAAAAACAGTGACAATTAATCCTAATAAGGTAGCATATACATTGTACTGAAATTTCCCAATTCCACTGAAGTAATGGTTAATGATGGAATAACAACCTACCATTACAGTACTTACTGCAATGTATTTGAGGGTATCAGAAATCTGACTAAAATCCTTTCCAAAAACCCATTCAAAAACAATGGGAGGAGTAAGACAAAGAAAAGTAGTACAAACAATTAATAGCATTCCATTGATTTTGAAAAGTTGTAAGGTCAAATCAATATTTTTGTCTGATTGTTTGGTGTTTGATACCTTAGAATATTGAACCATTGCAATACTTCTTGTCACCAAAAATACAGCTTCTGAAAGAGTTACTGTTGCCGAAAAAACACCAATATCTTTTTGTCCCACATAATATAGTAAGAAATAATAACTACTTCTTGAATTGAGAAATTGAATAATATTAGATAATTGATCAATTACTCCATAATGAACCACTGCTTTGATTGCTACTTTAATTTTTCTTAATTCAATTTTCTCAGGTTGTACATATAAAATGTAAAAACTAGCTAAGAAAGTCATTCCGTGAGTAATATACATGGAATAGATAAAGCTATCAACAGTATATTGTTTGAGAATTAATAAGAAAATACTTAATGAAAGTGTTAGTAAGCCAATTTGCAAAAATGCTAATATATTGTAAAATTGAATCTGTTGTTTGCCCAATGCCACCATCAAATGAAGATGTGTCAATGTACTTAACAAAGCAAAAGTCCATAATGCCCAAAGGTATTCATTAGGTATGGGAGTAATATGATATATGGGATTTTCAATCCAAGGGTTGATGAAATTTGGGGCAATATGAATCAAATAAACACAAAGACAATTCGAAAAAATTGCCCATAAGTAGGAGGGAAGTAATAATTTGTAGAAATTTGTACGAGGGGTTAGGTACACAATTGCAGAACTTCCTACCAAGCCATTGATTAGTATAATAAAAGTCATACTTGCCACAAAAATACTAATGAAACCTCTTCCTTCTGCTCCCAATGTTTGAGAAGTGATGATAAGGTTTGCAAAGGTAAATAGGGCAATTCCTACCTTGGAGCCAAAAGTTTTGAGAATTGTTTTGAGCATTAATTAAGAAGCTAAATGAAGAGCCAACAGCCTTTAGTAACCATTATGTGTCTGTGTTATAATCATGCTCCTTTTTTGAAAGAGGCATTGGATTCTGTCTATCATCAAACACACAAGAACATACAAGTTATTCTAATTGATAATAAAAGTGAAGATAATTCAGTAGAAATCTTAAAGACTTATCATGCAAAGTTTCCTGCTCAAACGCATTTAGTTCTTAATTCAGAAAATAAGGGGATTTGTAGAGCAATTAATGAGGTTTTGCCTTTGGTCAAAGGAAAATATATAGTTGATTTTGCAACAGATGATGTTTTTGCTTTGAATCGTCTAGAAAAACAAGTGGAAGCTTTTGAGCAATTACCCAAAGAGTATGGGATTATTTTTACAGATGCTCAGTGTATTGATGAAAAAGGTGAAAAATTAAACCTACATTCTGATAATCCTAATATTCGAGTGAGTGAAGGAAATGTTTACAAAGACATTGTAAGCCGTTATTTTTTGTGTCCACCTACATTATTAGTCAAAAAAGAAGTATATGATGTGTTGGGTGGTTATGATAGCTGTTTGGCTTATGAAGATTTTGATTTTTTGGTAAGAGCTTCTCGTCAATATAAATTCCATTATTTACCCCAAGTTTTGACATTTAGAAGAGTTGTTCACAATTCAATGTATACCTTGTTTGAGGCAAAGGATAATTATAAAATGCTTGAATCAACCTATCAGATTTGTGAAAAGATTTATGAAATGAATCAAAATCAAGAAGAGCACAAAGCTTTGGCTCAACGAATTTATCATGAACTGATTACTGCTTTTCGAAGCAGGCACTTTGATTTGGTAAGAAAATATGAGCTTTTGCTAAAGAAAATTGAAAAGCCCACTTTATTTTATCAGTTAATCTTCTCAGTAAACTACCTTGCTTTAGGGTTTTTCTTAAAGTCATCATCATCTAAAATAGACAAATAACTTAGGTAGCGAGAAGGAGCTATTTCACCTTCATTAGTTGCTTGAAATACTGCACACTGAGGTTCATGTGTATGTGTACAATTATGATATTTACATTCATTTAACAAATCACGCATTTCTGGGAAGTAATGAGAGATTTCCTCAACTTTCATACTTACCAAACCTAATTCTTTGATTCCTGGACTATCAATAATATAGGTGTTTTTATCTACTTGGTGCATTTCTGAAAAAGTAGTAGTGTGTTTTCCTTTATCAGAATAATCAGAAATTTCACTTGTCTTAATATTCACATTATTAATTGTGGTGTTGATAAGTGAAGACTTTCCAGCCCCAGAATGTCCAGACAGAAAAGAAGTTTTATTACTCAAAACCTCCTTCAATTCTTCTAATCCTTCTCCTGTTTTGGCAGAAGTAAACAAACAATCATAACCCAAAGATTTGTACAAAACACAAAGCTCTTCTAAGTATTCTTTTTCTTCCTCAGTCAATAAATCAATCTTATTGAAGATAATCAAGGTAGGGATTCTAAAAGACTCTGTACTAATTAAAAAACGGTCAATAAAACCAAGTGATGTTTGAGGAGACTTAAAAGTAGCAATTAAAATGGCTTGGTCAATGTTAGAAGCTAACATATGAGCATGATGAGCCTTGCGTGTGGATTTACGAACTACATAATTTGTGCGAGGTAGAATTTTTGTAATCACTACTGTGTTCTCTTCTCCCTTCTCATCTTCTTTGTATTCAACAAGATCACCTACAGCAATTGGATTTGTTACTTTTAATCCCTTTAACTTAAACTTTCCTCGTAATCGTCCTTGCACAATTGTTCCATCTTTTTGACGAATGTTGTACCAAGACCCTGTAGAACGAATAATAACCCCTTGTTTTTGCATATTTCTTTATAAATACTCCTCCTTACAAAAGTCAATAATTTTTTGACTTGCTCCTAAATTTTGTCCCACATATTCCCTTGTTTTCTCGCAAGTTGATTGATGTAAGTTTTTGTTATGGTATAATTCTGTGAACTTTTGCTTAAACTCCTCTGAATCTGAAATACTAAAAGCTCCTCCAACTTCTATCAAATCAATAGCTTCTTGAAACTTATTATAATTTGGTCCAAAGAAAATAGGAACACCATAAGTAGCAGCCTCTAATGTGTTGTGTAATCCTTTTCCAAAAGCTCCTCCAATATGAACAAATTGAGCATATTGATAAAGAGAAGAAAGTATTCCAATATTGTCGATAAACAAAATATCTTTTCCTTGAATAGTTTTTTCATTGGCTTCAGAATAATTAACAGAAGCTTTTGAAAGTACACTTTTCATTTTATCAATTGTGTTTTTGTCAATTTCATGAGAAGCAATAATAACTTTTAAAGATTCAGAAAATTGATTCAAAACAGGAGCCAATACATTAATGTCTTCTTGCCAAGCACTTCCAATAATCAAGGTTGGTTTGTCTTCTACAAATTGTTCAATGATGGTAAATGATTTTCTGTTTTGGCAAATTTCATAAACCCTATCAAAACGAGTATCTCCTGTTATCTCAAAATTATTAATTCCACTTTTTGCCAATAATAGACCAGATTGTTCATTCTGAACAAAGAAATAAGATATGTTTTGTAAGATTTTGTGATGAAAAGAATTTTCTTTTTTGAAATAAATTTGTCCTTCTCTAAAAATGGTTGAAAAAGAAATAAAAGGAATATTTCGTTCTTTACACAAAGAAATATAGTAATGCCAAAACTCATATTTGGCAAATAATGCAATTTTGGGTTGTACTAAGTCAAGGAATTGTTGAGCATTGTTTTTACTATCTTTTGGTAAATAGCAAATACAATCTGCCAATTCATAATTTTTACGAACCTCATATCCAGAAGGAGAGAAGAAAGTTAATACAACTTTATAGTTTGGGAAGTCTGTTTTAAACTTTTCAAGTACTGGTCTTGCTTGTTCAAATTCACCTAGTGATGCAGCATGAAACCAAATCGTATTTGCTTTTGGGTTATTTTTTCGAAAAGTGTTAAGAATCTCAAAGCTTTCTTTTCTACCATTTTTTAAGAGTTTTGCTTTTTCTGAGAAAGGAGTAAGTACCAAAATTAAAAATTGGTAAATGTGTTGAGACAAAGGATAAATAAACTGCATCATAAATGCAAAAATAAAAAAAGCTGTCTATAAACTAGACAGCTTTCTCAAACTCTTTTTGTAAATCTACTTTTGATTAGTGATTTGCCAAGTAATCAGCAACACCTTCGTGAGTAGCGTTCATTGCATCATCACCTTTGTTCCATCCAGCAGGACAAACCTCACCAAACTCTTCAAAGTGATGCCATGCATCAACAATTCTTAAGAATTCCTCAACATTTCTACCAATAGGGAAGAAGTTGATAGACTCATGTCTTACAACACCAGCTTTGTCAATGAAGAAAGTACCTCTATAAGCGATAGGAGCTTCACCTTGGAAGATTAATTCTCCTTCATCACTGTAATTGTAATCTCCACCCAATACACCATAGTTCATAGCGATTGTTTTAGCCTCATCAGCTACCAAAGGATATTTAACACCTTCGATACCACCTTTGTTTTTTGGAGTATTTAACCAAGCCCAATGAGTCTCAGCAGTATCAGTAGAAATACCGATAACTTTTACACCTTTTGCTTCAAAGTCAGCTAACTTTGATTGGAAAGCAAATAACTCAGTAGGACATACAAAAGTAAAATCCTTAGGGTAGAAGAATAATAAAACTTCTTGCTTACCAACATAATCAGCTAAGTTTAATTCTGTAGTTGTTCCACCATTTTCGATAGCAGGGGCTACAAACAAAGGAGCTTTTTTTCCAACTAATGACATTTTATAATGTGTTTTAACGTGAATAAATTATTTAATATTTATAGGTTTCCCTTTCTCGATTTTTGTACCACTAATTTGTACACAAATATCTTGAATTGAAAGGTTTTCTATGTTCTTTTTTTCTAAGTAATCTTTTATCAAAAGAAGTAATTCATCATCATCATAATCCAATATTTCTTGAGTGTCTGTACAGTAAATATGGTGATGAGAATCTAACATTCCATCATATCGCATATAACCATCATCAGTCATTACTTTCTTGGCAATACCTTTTGAAACAAAGGTTTCTAATGTTTTATAAACTGTGCCTAACGAAATACTTGGGTTCTCTTCTTTGATTCCTTCATATACAATTTCAGTACTTGGATGTTGACGAGAAGCAACCAATGCTTTGTAAATTACAATGCGTTGTTGAGTTGCCTTAATTCCATAAGCATTAAGCGAGTCTTTAATTTCTTGATATGAAAGATTGTTTGCTGACAATTATTTCTAGTTGATAATTTTTCTTATGTAAAGAAAAGAGAAAAAAATTAGACTGCAAAACAAAATGTGAAAAACTTGAAGGGTATTTTACTTTTTGATATTTTGGTATTCTAAAATATGTGAAGTGACTTTATGAAAACAAAGGTTCTTTTTGTGTGTCTAGGTAATATTTGTCGTTCTCCAATGGGTGAAGGGGCTTTTTTGAATTTGATTAATGAAAAAGGAATTACTGATGAGTTTGAAGTGGATTCTGCAGGTACAGCTGCTTATCATGTAGGGAATTTACCAGATAAAAGAATGAGAGAAACGGCTTACAGTCATGGAGTCTTATTAACTTCTCGTGCTCGTCAATTTCAAAAAGAAGATTTTCATACATTTGATTATATTCTAGCAATGGACGAAAGTAATTTGAAAAATATTAACCGATTGAAACCAACGAATCCAAAAGCAAAAGTGTTTTTGATGAGAGAGTTTGATGAATTGGTAGAACAAGATAAAAATGTTCCAGATCCGTATTATGGTGGAATTGAAGGGTTTGAAGAAGTTTATCAAATGCTTACAAGATCAAGTAAAACGTTATTAGATTTTATTCAAAATGAAAAATAAATTATTTATTATTTTATTATTTGTAGGGTTGGGAACAGCAGTTGCTCAATCTATGAATGCTCGTTTATTGCTAGGGTTTAATGCTGCTCAAGTAGATGGAGATCATTTGGGAGGGTATAATAAGTTGGGTTTAGTTGCTGGTGCATCTGTTTCCTTTCCAATTAAAAAAGATACTTTGTTTTTTGAGCAAGAAATCCTTTATTCTCAAAAGGGTAGTAGGAATACAAGGAATGAGGATGCTTTCAAGTACACGATGCATACATTAGAAACTAATTTACTCCTAAACTATTATCCCGTTTCACCTCGTGTATATTTAAGAGGAGGTGTGAAAATAGGCTATTTATTGGACGCTTCTATAGATAGAGGATATGGTAATGAAGATATAACACCTTTGTTTCGTTCATTTGAAATGACCTATGTTGTGGGGATAGGATATGATATAAATGAAAAAATCACACTAAATGCTCATTTTTCAAGAGGCATATATAGTGCGATTTCTTCAGAACCGTTTTTTAATCGTACGATTCGTATGACAATGGGGTGGAAGTTTAATTAAGCTTCCTCCTTACTTTCGTCTTTTTCTGTAAAAATTTCAGAAGCAAATTCTCCAATGATGTTGTACCAAGTTACTAGTTTCTTAACGTCAGAAGCATATACTCTCTCATCATCATAGTTTTCGATGATCTCTCCTAAGAAATCAAATAAAGTTTGGTCATCTTTTGTATCAATCTCTACATTATTTCCATATTTCGAATTGATGATTGAAAATACATCTTCCAATAATACAGACGATTCAGCTCCAGTTGTGTAGATAGAAATTTCTTTTAGTACAGAAACTCTTGTGTTGGCATTTGCTACCATTTTCTTTCCAGTAGCATCTAATGTTTGTAAAATAACACCAGAACGAGTTGGTTGTAATACTTTGTACAAACCTCTCTTTCCTGATACAGTAGCAATATTACTTAAATCCATTGTATAAGTTTTTAAATGTGCTTTTATTAAAGTCGTAAACTACAAATTTGTCAAAAAAAACTATTTAAAACTAATCTTCAATTTGATTAAATTGTGTGATATAGTTTAAAATATCGTCACATCCTTCTCCAGTACTTGAAGAAGTTAGGAACATTTCAGGAAGAACTTCCCAACGAGTTTTAAGAATTTTTTTGTAGCGAGCGACATGACTAATTATTTTATTCTTAGAGGATAACTTATCTTTTTTTGTGAATACCAATACAAAAGGAATATCACATTCAGATAGCCATTCCATAAATTCCATATCATTTTTTTGTGGGTCATGACGAATATCTACCAAGAGAAATAAACAGTTAAGATTTTCTCTCTGCAATAAATAATCATGGATATTTTCTTCCCACTGATCTTTGATTTTTTTACTTACTTTTGCCCAGCCGTATCCAGGTAAATCAACCAAAAACCATGTATTATCAACTTTAAAATGATTAATCAATTGTGTTTTTCCAGGTACAGAAGAAACTTTTGCGATTCTTTTACTAGCTAAAGCATTGATAAGACTTGATTTACCAACATTTGAACGACCAATAAATGCATATTCTGGGAGTTTTGCAGGAGGACATTGTGATAATTCTTGACTACTCTTAACAAACTCTATCTGTTTTATCTTCATTTCTATTCTCTTATTTCAATACAAAAATAAGAACTTATTCGCTTTCAATTGAAATCTTTTCTTTTATATTTGTGATAGTGTATTTTTACATTCTTTTTACAAGAATAAAGCCAAAGTACTGGTGATTGATGAGAAACATTACTAAAAGTGTGGTAATCAATTTTATAAGACAACAATAAGTACAAAGTTTTTGAATAAATTTCGAGTTAGTATGACTAAACTGAAAATATTGATATCGTCATGTTTCATGGTTTTATGTATGGGACTTACAACTGTTGCCCAAGCACAAACAGATGTGGCATTGGTGGAATTAGCAGATGAGGTATTTAATTCTGGTGCACCCAAAGATGCATTAGAATTATACCAACAAGCAGCTTTGATTAACGAAAAAAATGTGAAGGCCCAATTTATGATTGGTCGTTGTTACTTGAAAAGTACTACTGAAAAGGCTAAGTCTGTTACTTATTTTCATGAGGCAAATAAATTAGATCCAACAATTTCTACACGAATTCTTTACTTCATTGCAGAAGGTTACCGTTTTGGTTATGAATTTGAAAAGGCAAAGCAGTATTATAGTCAATACCTAGATATGTTAGAAGGTGATGAAAGTTGCTGTCCTGGAGAAAATATTCCTAAAAGAATTCGAAAAACAAAGAAGAAAATTATTGAGTGTGATAATGCTCAGCAATATGTTAATTCTCCTGTTAATGCAATTATTACAAACTTAGGTGCGATTAATTCTGAATTTGATGACTATGCTCCAACTTTGTCAGCAGATGGAAAAACAATGTATTTGACTTCTCGTAGAGGAGTTTCTGGAGATTTGAAAGATGTAGATAACTTGTATTATGAGAATATTTACGTTTCTAAACTAGTAAATGGGAAGTGGACAAAGCCTGAAAAAATGGGCGAGACAATTAACCACAAGGATGCTCATGGCTCTACTATTGGGTTGTCTCCTGATGGTAATCTTCTTTATATATATACTATTGAGGGTAATGGTAATATTAATATTTCGAAAAGAAAAAAAGGTGAATGGAAACGTCCTAAACCTTTTAGCGAAATAAATACACAACATCAAGAGACTACTGTTTTTGAAACTTCTGATGGTTCCAAACTATTTTTCTCTAGTAATAAACCTGGAGGAAATGGTCGTTTGGATATTTATATGTGTACAAAGGTTAAGAAAAATAAATGGTCAGACCCAAAGCCTTTGAGTGATGTGATTAATACAGATTATGATGAAGAAGGAGCTGTTTTTGATGTAAATACTAATACATTATATTTTAGTTCTAGAGGACATAATAGTATGGGGGGGTATGATGTGTTCCGTTCTGTTTATAATTCTCAGAATGATACATGGTCTAAGCCAGTAAACTTGGGTTATCCTGTTAATTCTTCAGATGATGATTTGTTCTTTATCCTTTCTTCTGATGGACAGCTTGCATATTATGCATCTTTTAAGGATGATAGTAAGGGAGGATTAGATTTATACTCTGTAAAGTTAATTGAAGATTATGGTGATGGTGTATCTACTCCAGAAGAACCAGAACAACCAATTGATTTAAGTGTGTTTATTACAGATGATAAAACAGGTGGTCCTGTGAATGCAACCATTGAGTTAATTAAATTAGATCAATTAGGAAAGGAAACTGTGATTGAAAATTTAACTTTCACAGGAGATAGTATCCGTAAAACATTTACTCCTGATATGAAGGGAGAATATATTTTAAAGATAAAGGCAGAAGATGAGGAAGGGTATTTTGAGTCAACATTAGATATTGAGGCAGATCCAACAACTAAACGTCAACAATTGACAGAAGTGGTAAGACTGACTTCAAAAGTAAAGAAGGTAGTGGATCCAGATCCAACTCCAGACCCTAACCCAAATACTGATCCAACTCCAACTAGTGTAAAAACAAGACCAGTTTCTTTGGTAATTTCTGTTGTTGATCAAACAACTGGAGAAATACTAGATGCAGAAGTTCAAATTCTTGAGAAGAATAAAACTACTCCATTGTTGAAACAAAAAACAACAAATGGGCATTTTGAATATCAATTTAATGACAAAGAATTAACGGAGTATGTCGTGATTGTTTCAGCAGATAAACATGTTTTTAAAACATTGGAAATAAAGGTTGATCCTTCAGAAACAGGTGCAACACGTATTGAAAAAATTGTAGCATTAAGGATCCCTAAAGCTGATCCAAATCATAAGAAACCTCAGCGTTTGAAAAACTTATATTTTGATTTTAATTTATTTACTTTGAAGCCGGCATCATTCCCAGAATTAAATGCTTTAGCGAAAGTAATGGAGCAAAATCCAACGATGCAAATTGAAATTGCAGGTCATACAGATGATATTGGTACTCACTTATATAATCATAATCTTTCTTTCAAAAGAGCTACTGCTGTAAAGAATTACTTGGTGAAAAAAGGAGTTCGTACAAGTAGAGTAAAAGTAATTGCTTATGGTGAGACAAAACCAATGGCAAGTAATGATGATGAAGAGGAAGGAAGAGAACTAAACAGACGTACAGAGTTTGTGATTCTAAAGAAGTAACAGAAACTTATATATACAAAAAAGATAAAAACCATGTTCTACACAACAAAAAGTAGTGGGACATGGTTTTTTGTTATATAAATATGTAAATTTAGCTTGTTAGTTCTAAAAAGAAAGCGTTTTGAAAGAAGTAGTACCATACAAAAATCAGGATGGAAGTAAAAAGGAGCAAGTGGCTTCTATGTTTAATAGTATCTCTAAAAAATATGATTTACTAAATCATTTATTGAGTTTAGGAATTGATATCTATTGGAGAAAGAAAGCTATCAAGATTTTGAAGAAACATAAACCTGAGCAAGTACTAGACATTGCAACAGGTACAGGTGACTTTGCTATTGAAGCTTTGGCTGCTAATCCTAAAAAAATTATAGGGATAGATATCTCTGAGGGAATGCTATCAGTGGGGAAGGAAAAGATGAAGAAAAAGGGATTTAGTGAAAGAATCTTTTTGGAACTTGGTGATTCTGAAAACTTACGTTTTGAGGACAATACTTTTGATGCTGCTATTGCTTCTTTTGGAGTGCGTAACTTTGAAAATCTGGAAAAAGGATTACAAGAAATTAATAGAGTAATTAAACCTGGAGGAATTATTATCGTATTAGAGTTTTCTAAACCTTATATGTTTCCTTTTAAGCAATTATATAATTTTTATTTCAGTAATATTCTTCCCATAGTTGGTAAATTAATCTCTAAAGATAATTCTGCTTATACATATTTGCCAGAATCTGTGAGAGCCTTTCCTGATGGTAAGAACTTTTTAGAAGTATTAGAGAAAGTGAATTTTAAAGAAACAAAATGGAAGCCGCTAACCGTTGGTATCAGTTCAATTTATACTGGAAAAAAATAATTATATTTTGTACCTTACTCTGCTTTTTTAGCGGAGTAAAGGCACAAGTATTACGTGGTAATTTAATTAATTATGATAATCGTCCCGTTCATTATGGGTTTCATTTAGGAATTAACCATTCAAAATTTAGGGTAAAACATCCTCAATATTTTTTAGAACAGAATGAGGTTGATGCAGTATATGGGGTTGGAAGTACTGCTTTTTCATTAGGTTTTGTTTTTAATTTTAGGGTGGGTGAATATTTTGATTTTAGAACATTACCAACTGTTTCATTCTATCAAAGAACACTTCAATATGAATTATCTGCACAAGAAACTCCTGTTTTAGTTGTTTTCTCCTCCTCATTTATAGAATTACCCTTATTAATGAAGTATAAATCATATCGTAGAGGAAATTATCGTATGTATATGATTGGTGGTGCAAAGCCAGGTATTTCAGTTGGTAGTAAAAAAGAAGAGGCAGATAAAATTGGAGCGAATGGTTTTGATGTTTCAATTGATGTAGGTTTTGGTTTAGATATCTATTATCCACTTTTTAAGTTTGCTCCAGAATTACGTTTTTCAATGGGGTTGATGAATCTATTAGGTCCAAGTGCCGAAGAAAATATTTATAATCAAACCATTAGTCAATTAAATGCTTATACTGTAACTTTGTATCTTCACTTTGAATAATAGTTATAGCCATGGTAGAGATTATTGCTTTAGTATCACTAGGAAGAAAAATCAGCGAATTAGTAAAAAACAAAGGACTAAAGCCACTCAAGTATATTTTGATTCTTATACACTTTGGATAGCTTTTGAATTTATAGGACTTATCGTAGGCGTTTTAATTTTTGGTGAAGATAGTTTATTGATCTATTTAGTTGGTTTTGGTAGTGCTGCTTTGGGAGCTTTTTTAGCTTATAATATTGCAAAGAGTGCAAAAGGAAAAAATATTGATTTTGGAAAACAGATAGAAGATTTTGGAAAATAATTTCTGAGTTTTTTGTTTTCTTAAAAAGTAAAACCTCCTATTGTTTATCAATAGGAGGTTTTTTAGTTGGTGAAATGAAACCTGTAAGGTCAATACCAAAATGTTTAAGACAAGCCAATAACGTGTATCCTGCTGCTACTTCATCCATGGCTCCTACAAGAGGAATGACATCTGGTAATGCAGAAGGTGCAATAATAACAATAGAAGCAATAATTCCTAAAATAACGGCTATAATATCCTTAATGACTTTTTTCATATTTATTCATGTTGTTTAATAAAAGAAATGCATTTATCCATCGCACTTTGTAAATGAAATGGTAATTCATGATTTTGATAAGGGTGTATTGCTCCAAAAGTATGGTTGGCGTCTTCAATTATAATATGCTCAATTTTTTGATTTACTTTTTTGATAAGTAATGATTCTTCTAATGAAATAACTTGATCATCTGTCCCATGAATAATGAGTGTGGGTTTTTGGATAGAAGGAGCAAAATTTAAAATATCAAAACGAATTTCATTCTCAAAAATATCCTCTGCCAGTGTTTTATATAGAGGCATGTTTTGCTTAGTCCTACCATTATAGACGTATTTCACACCTTCTTTGTTCCATGTTTCCCAATCCTTATCTGCATATTTATCTTTAATAGTGATTACACTTCCTAATGTGATTGTTCCGTAGATTCGATTATCTTCATAACTTTGAATAAGAGAAGTAGCTCCTCCACGACTATGTCCCATCACAAATAATTTGTTGAAACTTCCATGTTTTTTTATTGTAGTATCTTCTTTTAAGTAAGAAATAAGGTCTTTCATGTCTCCCAATTCTTTACTAAATGTATTCTGTCCAAAAGCTTCTAAATCTGGAAAATCAATCAGTTCAGTAGGAGTAGTTCCATTGTGCGAAAAGTTCATATTGACTACTATAAAACCTGCTTTTGCCAAATATTCACACATCATTGGAAATGCTCCCCAATCTTTATACCCTTTGAAGCCATGAACAAATAAAACAATTGACTGTTCCCTCTGTTCTTCTTGATAAAACATATCAAACGTGATTGCTTTATTATGAATACTCGAAGGAATCTGTGAAGATATTTTTTTCATTTTCTTTGTGATTTAAGAATTATAAAGGAAAAAAAGTAAAAATTTAGAAAGAAGGAAATTATTTATCCTTAGTTTTACACTCAGTCATGAAAATAAGTTTTTGATGGGATTGTCGCTAAAAGAAATACAAACGCTAATTAAAGAAGAAATGAAAGAGTTTGAGACTCGATTTCAAGAATCTTTAAAGGCGAAAGGAGGTAGGCTTATCAATAGTATCACTGCACATATTGTGAAGAGAAAAGGAAAGCAAATGCGTCCTATGTATGTTTTTCTAATAGCAAATTTGTGTGGAGGTGTCAAACAAGAAACTTATCGAGGAGCACAATTAGTTGAATTATTACATACTGCCACATTATTGCATGACGATGTTGTAGATGAAGCGAATTATAGGAGAGGATTCTTTTCTGTGAATGCTCTTTGGAAAAATAAAACAGCTATTTTGGTTGGTGATTTTTTACTGTCAAAAGGACTCCTATTATCAATTGATAATGATGATTTTAATTTGCTCAAAATTGTTTCGAATGCTGTTCGAGAAATGAGTGAAGGGGAGTTACTTCAAATAGAAAAAGCAAGAAAACTTGATATAACAGAAGATATTTATTTTGAAGTAATTCGTCAAAAAACAGCTTCCTTACTAGCTTCATGCTGTGCTGTTGGTGCTGCTTCTTCGGGAGCAAGTGCTGAGGATATTGAGAAAATGAGATTGTTTGGTGAAAAGGTTGGTTTGGCTTTTCAAATGAAAGATGATTTATTTGATTATGGTATGGATGAGGTTGGTAAACCTTTAGGTATCGATATCAAAGAAAGAAAAATGACATTACCTCTTATCTACGCACTGAATAATGCTTCTTGGATGGATAAGAAACGCATTAAATTTTTAGTAAAGTACCAAAACGAAAATCCAGAAAAAGTAGAAGAGGTTATTGAATTTGTGAAAAAGTCTGGAGGTCTAGAATATACTTCTGAATATATGCATAAAATTTGTAACGAAGCCCTTTCGATTTTAGATGATTTTGGCGATTCTACTTACAAAGACGCTTTAATTGGTCTTGTAAATTATACTATCCAAAGAAAGAAGTAAGGCTTCTCTTGTTTGCAAAATTTGAAAAAAAAGTGCGATATTTGGTTGGTTCATATCGATAAAAAAATAAAATATTATGTTTGGATTTTTTAAAACAGACGAGAAGAAGGAAATTAAAACTCACCTTCGCCATTTAGTACGTTTAGCAAAAGCTGATGGAGTATTGCATAAAGATGAATTAAAATTTATCTATCGTATTGGTAAACAAAATGGGTTAACAAAAAAGCAAGTAGAGAAAATTATAGAAAATCCTACTGCCGTTGATATTGTGATGCCAGAAAGTCGTCAAGATAAGTTTTCTCAAGTTTTTGACTTGGTACAAATGATGATGAAAGACGGTGAGGTAAATGATGCAGAAACAGAATTTTGTATGGAATTAGCCAATCGTTTAGGGTTTAGAAAGTTTCTTGTAGGGGTATTGGTTGCTAAAATTGAAAGAGGAATCAATGAAGGTTTGAACAGAGAACAAATTATGAAAGAGGCAGAGCCTTTTATTAATTACTAAAAAAATAGAATCACAGTTCTATTGAAGTGAACCACAGATATTTTATCTGTGGTTTTTTTTATTTCGTCTTTAAAAAAACTATTATATTTGGTGGCTTGATAACACCTTACTTTTCAATTAGATAAGAGGTTTAGCTTGTAGTAATGCTTGTAATGACATTGCTTTAGTCAGAACTGTTTAACAATCAACGAAATACAAATGAGTGAATACCATGTACCTGTAATGTTGCCAGAATGTATGGAGGGTCTTTTAATAGACCCCAATGGGATTTATGTAGATTTAACCTTTGGGGGAGGCGGACATTCTAAGGAAATTTTAAAGCACTTAGATAAAGGACATTTGTATGCATTTGATCAAGATATGGATGCTGCTGAAAATGCAAAATTGATTGATAGCGAGAATTTTACATTTGTAGAAGCTAATTTTAGATACATTGCAAAATATTTACGACTCTATGGAGTCAAAAAAGTTGATGGAATTTTAGCTGACCTAGGAGTCTCTTCTCACCAATTTGACGAAGAAACAAGAGGTTTTTCTTTTCGCTTTGATGCAGAACTAGATATGAGAATGGACAGAAATCATGAATTAACTGCTAGGGCGGTCATTAATGAATATGAAGAAGCAGACTTACACAAAATGTTTGGTATGTATGGAGAGGTCAAAAACGCTAAAAAATTAGCAAATGTGATTACAAGAGAGCGTATTGGTAGTGAGATTATTATGATTAATGATTTATTAAAAATTATTGAGCCTCTTGCTCCAAAGTTCAGAGAACATAAGTATTATGCTCAAGTATTTCAGGCTTTGAGAATAGAAGTTAATCAAGAAATGCAAGTATTGGAAGAGATGCTTTTGCAGACCCCTAAAGTGCTAAAAGAAGATGGACGATTGGTAATTATGTCTTATCATTCATTGGAAGATAGATTAGTCAAAAATTTAGTTCAGAAGGGGAAATTACATGGAACTTTGGAGAAAGATTTCTATGGTAATCCTCTAAAACCTTTTGATGCAGTTGTTCGAAAAGTGATTACTGCTACAGAACAAGAAGTGGTAGAAAATTCAAGAGCAAGAAGTGCAAAACTTAGGGTGGCAAAAAGAAATGATTATCAATGGGAAACGAATTAAAAAATGAAGAAAAGCTTCCCAAAGGTATGATGTCTTATGGGAACGAAGAGCGATTATTTGATGATGATGAACTAGAATCTGGTGAAGGAGAAGAAAAAAAACGAAAAGGATTATTCTCTTTCCTAACAAGTTTTTTTGATGTAGAAAAATTCCTAGGTGTAGGTGTACCTGTTCGCTTTTTACCTTATGTATTTTATGTTTTGATTTTGGGGATTATTCATATTGCAGGACTACATTATTTGGATAGAATCAAAAAAGATCAAGTAAAATTAAAATCTCAGGTAGAAGAGTTAAGAGCTGATTATACTACCTTAAAAGCAAGTTATATGTACAAGAGTAAGAAATCTCAGGTACGTAAAAGAGTTACAAAATTAGGATTGATAGAAGGGAGTAGACCTCCTTATAAAATTGTAGTAGAAAAAAGTGAGCATTAAAAAATCCATATTATTAAGAGTACGTGTTGTCTTTATAGTGATGCTTCTTTTTTCATCAGCAATTATCTATAAGATCATAGATGTACAATACCTAAATAGTGAAGTGTGGAAAGCTGCTTCTGAAAGGTATTCTGCTCGAATCAAAAAAGTAAAAGCTGTACGTGGGAATATCTATGCAGATGATGGGAGTTTATTGGCTACTTCTGCACCTCGCTATAAAGTGGCTTTTGACCCTACTCGCTATTGGAAATACATAGAAAATGTCAAGAAAGACACTACAGAAGAAGGTCGTATTCAATGTTACAAAGATAGTCTAACAGCTCTTTCTAAAGAGTTAGCTTTATTTTTTGGAGACAAAAGTTATTTGGAGTACTTCAATGAAATTGAAGAAAATAGAAATAAGAAGCGTTCTTATATGCGAATTTCTCGTCAGAAGATTAATTATCATGAGAAAAAGCAAATGGAACAATGGACTATTTTCAACAAAGGTCGTCATCGTGGAGGAGTTATTTTTACACAAGAAAATAATCGTTTAGTTCCTTTTAATTATTTAGCACGAAGAACAATTGGTTATACAAAAGAACGCTTAAACAAGAACAAGAAAAAAGTATATTATGGTGCTGGTTTAGAATGGACTTTTGATTCATTATTGGCTGGTAAAGATGGACAGGCATTATACCGAAATGTGGGACAAGGAGTATGGATTCCATCAAATAGTGAGCATGAAGTTAAACCTGTTAATGGTTATGATTTACACACTACTTTGAATGTCAACTTACAAGATGTAGTAGAGCATTCATTGCTGGGAGCTTTGGAGCAGTATTCTGCAAAGTATGGTTGTGCAATTGTGATGGAAGTAGAAACTGGTGAGATAAAAGCAATCGCAAACTTATCAAGAAAGGAACGAGGTGAAGGAAATAATAAGAAAGTAAGTTATGTGGAAGATTATAATTATGCTGTAGGTCGTTCCGTTGAACCTGGTTCTACTTTTAAATTAGCTTCTTTATTAGCATTATTTGAAGATACTGACATTGCTTTGACAGATACTATTGATGCAGGAAATGGTTTTTATGACTTTTCGAGTAATGGAAAAGCAGTGATGACTGATTCTAAATCTGGTGGATATGGCAAAATTACAATACAAAGAGGTGTTGAAGTATCTTCCAATATTTTGATCTCAAAATTAGTAAATGAACATTTTGGGGCAAATGCAAGTGCTCGTCAGCGTTATCTGAATTACTTGGATAAGTTTCAAGTAACAAAGGATTTATCCTTTGAAATTAAAGGTAGCTCTGCTCCAACAATCAAGGAAGTAAAAGACTGGAGTCCTACTACTTTGCCTTGGATGTCTATTGGTTATGAAACACAAATGACTCCTTTACAAATCTTAACCTTGTATGCAGGCTTGGCCAATAATGGAAAAATTTTGAAGCCTACTTTGATAAAACAGGTTACTAATGCAGGAGAAGTAATTCAAGAATTTGAACCTACTGTATTGCAAGAGAAAATATGTGATGATTCAACATTGAAAAAAGTGACTACTTGCTTGGAGGGAGTAGTGAAAAATGGAACAGCAAGAAGAACAGTTTATAATCCAGCTTATCGAATTGCTGGTAAAACAGGTACTTCTCAAAAGTTAGTTAATGGTAAATATCAAAAGGATAAACATTATACTTCTTTTGCAGGGTACTTTCCTGTTGAAAAGCCCAAGTATGCTTGTATTGTAGTAGTTGATGAGCCACATACAGCAGAAGGTAAAAGTTTATATGGAGGTCAAGCTGCTGGTCCTGTGTTTCGTAAAATATCAGATTATCTTTATAAGTCAGATTTGGAACTTCATCATTCTTTACCTAAAAACTTCAGAGTGAGAGAGGGCGTGTTTCCTGTGGTTCAGACAGGCTATTATGAAGACTTAGGGATGATTAGTGATACATTTGCTTTGCCTCATGCTTATTATGATTCTCCTACTGGTCAGAAAAGAGATTTATGGGTGGTAGCAAGACGAAATGATGAAACCAAAAAGATTGAATGGTCTCCACGTACTGCTCAAAAAGGGCGAATTCCAAATGTAAAAGGGATGACCTTGCGTGATGCTCTTTATTTATTAGAGAATTTGGGCTTGAATGTAGAGTTTACAGGTCATGGAAGGGTTGTGAAGCAATCTCAACCAGCTAATAGTAGATTACTGAGTGGCAGTACAATAAAAATAGAATTAAAGTAATGAAGATATTAAAGGACTTACTCAAAGCTTTTCCTAAAGACTTATTAATTGAGTTCACATCTTTGACAGCTAAAACTTTAGATATAGAAGTAAAAGGTTTGCAATTAGATTCTCGTGAAGTAAAAGAAGGAGAATTATTTACAGCCATTAGAGGAGAGCAAGTTGATGGACATAAATACATTGAGAAGACTTATTCCAAGAAACCCTCTGTAATTGTTTGTGAAGAGTTTCCTAAAAATTTACAAGAAGAAGTTGTCTATTTATTGGTACAAAGTAGTCATGAAGCTTTGGCATATCTTTCTTCTGCTTTTTATGATTATCCTTCTCAACAATTGAAATTGGTGGGAGTAACAGGGACAAATGGGAAAACAACAACAGCCACTTTATTATACCACCTTTTTGAAGAGTTGGGACACAATGTAGGTTTACTTTCTACGGTAGAAAATAAAATTATGGGAGAAGTAATACCTTCTACTCATACAACTCCAAATCCTATTGCACTGAATGCTTTGTTGGCAAGAATGGTACAGAAAGGATGTACACATTGTTTCATGGAAGTAAGTTCTCATGCCATTGTACAACATCGTATCACAGGATTGGATTTTGATGGTGCAATTTTCTCAAATATTACACATGACCATTTGGATTATCACAAAACATTTGATGCTTATATTAAAGCTAAAAAAATGTTTTTTGACAATTTAACAGCTTCTGCTTTTGCCTTAGTAAATATTGATGATAATAAGGGAAGAATTATGGTTCAGAATACTGATGCTAAAATTCAAACATATGCCCTTAAAAATCCAGCAGATTTTAAGGTGAAAGTCATAGATGATACTTTACAAGGCTTACATTTGGAAGTACAAGGATTAGAGGTTTGGTGTAAATTAATTGGTGATTTTAATGCCTACAATTTAATCTCAGTATTTGCTACTGCTATTTTATTGGAAGAAGAAGAAGAGCAAGTTTTAACTGTTCTTTCAACATTACCAGCTGTGAGAGGAAGATTTGAGCAAGTAGTTGGTCAAAAAGTGACAGGTATTGTGGATTATGCTCATACACCTGATGCTTTGTCTAATGTATTGGAAACGATTGATGAATTACGTTCTGGTAATGAGCAAGTAATTACAGTTGTGGGTTGTGGTGGTGATCGTGATGCAATGAAGCGTCCAAAAATGGCAAAGATTGCTTGTGAAGGAAGTAATCATGTGATTTTAACAACAGATAACCCTCGTTTTGAAAATCCTGTAGCAATTTTAGAAGATATGAAAACAGGAGTTTCTCCAGTATATACTCGAAGAACAGAGGTGATTCAAGATAGAGAGGAAGCAATTAGAAAAGCTTGTGAAATAGCTCAAGCTGGAGATGTGATTTTAGTTGCAGGAAAAGGACATGAAACCTATCAAGACATCAAAGGTGTTAAACATCATTTTGATGATAAAGAAATATTAATTAAGACATTTGAAAAACTAAGTTTATAAACAAACACACTAATGTTAAGCTATTTATTTGATTATTTAAATCAATTGGATATATCGGGAACAGGAGTTTTCCAATACATCTCTTTTAGGGCAGGTGCTGCTGTTGTATTATCTCTTCTTATTGCCATGTTTTTTGGTAATAAGTTTATCAAGTTTTTGCAGAGAAAGCAAATGGGTGAGTCTATTCGTGATCTAGGACTTGATGGACAAATGCAGAAAGCAGGAACTCCAACAATGGGTGGAATCATCATCATTATTTGTATTCTTGTACCTACATTGTTGTTCGCTAAGTTAGATAACATTTACATTATTTTACTTTTGACAACTACTGTGTGGATGGGGTTAATTGGTTTTGCAGATGATTATCTGAAAATTATAAAGAAGAACAAAGATGGTTTGAAAGGGAAATTTAAGGTGTTTGGTCAAATTGGTTTGGGGCTAATTGTAGGAACAACATTATTCTTTCATGAGGATGTGAAAGTGCGAGAATATTTTCAAAATGAAGAAAAAGAAGTTGTAATTGTAGGAGAGCAAAACCGTAGAGTTCATAAGATTGAAGAGTTCATTGACAAAAGCAAAGATTATAAAGATGTGAAATTGCCTGTTACTACCATTCCTTTTTGGAAAAATAATGAAGGTAATTATGAATGGTTGTTATCACTTTTTGGTGATAATGCCAGAGAGTGGACTTTCTTGATCTATATATTTGTTGCCATTTTTATTGTGACAGCAGTATCTAATGGAGCTAATTTAACAGATGGTATTGATGGTTTGGCAACAGGTACTTCTGCAATTGTCGGAGTAACTTTAATGTTATTGGCTTATGTTTCCTCACACAGTGTTTTTGCTGATTATTTGAACATTATGTATTTGCCTAAAACAGAAGAAATTGTAATTTTCTGTAGTGCTTTTGTAGGAGCTTGTATTGGTTTTTTATGGTTTAATTCATATCCAGCAAGGGTTTTTATGGGAGATACAGGAAGCCTTACTTTGGGAGGAATTATTGCAGTAGTTGCCTTGTCAATTCGTAAAGAAATGATGATTCCGTTGGTTTGTGCTGTGTTTTTGGTAGAAAATCTTTCTGTAATTATTCAAACCTCTTGGTTCAAATACACTAAGAAAAAATATGGTGAAGGGCGTAGAGTTTTCAAAATGTCTCCCATTCATCATCATTTTCAGAAGATGGAGGTTCATGAAGCGAAGATTGTAACTCGCTTTTGGATTGTGCAAATTATGTTCGCAGTATTGGCATTGGCAACATTAAAATTAAGATAATACGATGCAAAAAGACTTAGTAGTTGTACTTGGTGCAGGAGAAAGTGGAGTAGGAGCAGGACTTTTGGCACAAGCAAAAGGTTTTGAAGTATTTGTTTCTGATTTTGGAGAAATTTCAGAAGTTTTTCAAGAAGAACTACTGAGTAATAATATTCCTTTTGAACAAGGAAAACATACAGAAGAAAAAATCCTTTCTGCTAGGGCTATTGTAAAAAGTCCAGGAATTCCTGATACTGTATCCATTGTTCAAAAAGCCTTAGAAAAAGGGATAGAAATTATTTCTGAAATTGAATTTGCTTCTCGATTCACCAATGCTTTTTTTATTGCAATTACAGGAAGTAATGGAAAAACAACCACAACACTACTTACTTATCATTTGCTGAAAGAAGCAGGATTGAATGTGGGAATTGCAGGAAATGTGGGATATAGTTTAGCAAAACAAGTAATAGAGGATAAACATGAATATTATGTTTTAGAACTAAGTTCTTTCCAATTGGATAATATGTATGCTTTTAAAGCGAACATTGCTGTATTATTGAATATTACACCAGACCATTTGGATAGGTATGAATACAAACTTGAAAATTACATTGCCTCAAAGTATCGTATCTTACAAAATATGACTTCTGATGATGTTTTTATTTCTTATCGAGAAGATAAAATAGTTAATGAAACTCTTCCTCAAATTACCCCCAATCATTTAGCAATTTCTTTAAAAGAACAAGGAGAGGAATTAAATATACAGGCTAATAATAAAGAATATACATTTTCTAAGGACATAATTCATTTAAAAGGAGAGCATAATCTTATCAATAGTTTGGTGGCAATGTCTGTTGCTTTAACACTCAATATTGATAAATCAAAAATTGTGGAAGCTTTGGCGAGTTTTGAAAATGCTCCACATCGTTTGCAAGAAGTTGCAGAGATAGATGGTATTCGCTACATCAATGATTCAAAAGCAACAAATGTAGATGCTGTAAAATATGCTTTGGGAAGTGTTCCAAAAGGTACAATCTGGATTGCAGGAGGAGTAGATAAAGGAAATGATTATACAGAAATAGAGGAGTTGGTTAAGGAAAAAGTAGAAGGGTTAGTTTGTTTAGGAACCGATAATTCTGCCTTAGTTTCCTTTTTTGGAGAGCAAGTAGCCCAAATTTCAGAAGCAGACTCTATGAAAGAAGCAATTGAGCAGGCTACAAGAATGGCTCAAGGAAAGCAATGTGTTTTGTTATCTCCAGCATGTGCAAGTTTTGATTTGTTTAAATCTTATATTGATAGAGGAGATCAGTTTATTGAACAAGTAAATTACATGAAATAATATGTTAATTTGGTTAAAGAAAAATTTAAAAGGAGACTCAATTCTTTGGGGAGTAGTAATATTACTTTCTTTATTCAGCATTTTGGTGGTTTATAGTGCTTCTTCTTGGGCTACCACAATGCATCATAGAGATACAGAATATTATTTGGTTAAGCATAGTTTACTTGTAATGGCAAGTTTATTTGCCATGTGGTTGGTGCATAATATTGATTATAATTACTTTTCTAAAATTTCTCGATTTTTGCTCATCCTATCAGTTCCTTTACTTGTTTATACTTACTTTTTTGGAGTAACAATTAATGGGGCAACTCGTTGGATTGAAATCCCTTTCATAGGGCTTACTTTTCAAACCTCTGATCTTGCTAAAATTGCTCTTTTGACCAATTTGACAAGTATGCTGGCAAAACGTCAAACAGTAATTGATGATTTAAAAATTACATTGAGGCCTGTATTGATTTGGATAGGATCCACTTGTTTTTTAATTGCTATTTCTGATATGGGTACTGCAGTATTACTATTAGTAACTTGTATGCTTGTAATGTTTATTGGACGTGTACCTATCAAACAATTATCTATTATTTTTGGTGTAGGAGCATCTGTACTTACTGTGGCTGTCTTGGTAGGAAGGAGAGAAACAGTACTTCATCGCTTAGAAATTTGGTGGCAAACATTGAGCGGAGAGTTATCAGATAAATTAGTAGATGAAATTTACCAACAAGTTCAAGGTTTTATTGCAATCTCTAGGGGTGGTTTTTTTGGAACAGGAGTAGGAGAGAGTCAACAAAAATATGTCTTACCAGAGGCTTTTTCAGATTATATTTTTGCAATTATTAATGAGGAATATGGTTCTTTGGTAGGGATTTTAATTTTGATTGCCTATTTGACAATTTTCTTTAGAGGAATGTCAATTGCTACCAATGCTAAAAACTCTTTTGGTGGACTAATGGCAATTGGATTAAGCTTTGGTTTGGTTTTACAAGCTTTGGTGAATATGGCAGTTGTTGTTGGTTTAGGGCCTATTACGGGTTTGCCTCTTCCTTTATTGAGCATGGGAGGAACTTCCTTATTATTCACAGGATTATCAATCGGAATTATACTTAGTGTAAGCCGAGCAAATAATATTACATCATCAGATACGAATGAGGAAATACATAATGAAAGGAAACAAGGTTTACAAGGTCATCATTAGTGGTGGAGGAACAGGTGGGCACATCTATCCAGCCATTGCCATTGCAAATCAATTACAAAATACATTACCAGCAGTAGAAATTCTTTTTGTAGGAGCAGAAGGAAGAATGGAGATGGAGAAAGTTCCAAAAGCTGGTTATGAAATCATTGGTTTGCCTGTGGCAGGTATTCAACGTAGATTGACTTGGAAAAATTTACTTGTTCCTTTCAAGTTGATTCAATCTTTGCTAAGGGCAAAAAAGATTATCAAAGATTTTCAGCCTGATGTTGTGATTGGAGTGGGGGGGTATGCCAGTGCTCCTGTCTTGAGAATGGCAGTGGGACAAGGAAAACCAACCCTTATTCAAGAACAAAATTCTTATGCTGGGCTGACTAATAAATGGTTGGCAAATAAAGTAAATAAGATTTGTGTAGCGTATCCTAATATGGAAACTTATTTTCCAAAAGATAAAATTGTTTTTACGGGGAATCCTGTAAGGCAAGATATCTTATCAATTGATGATAAAAGGAAAAAGGCAAGAGAGCATTTTGGTTTAGAGGACAAAACGACCATACTTGTTATTGGAGGAAGCTTGGGAGCTTTAACAATTAATAAGGGTATCTTGGAATATAGTTCTTTTTTCATGGAGAATAATGTCCAAGTACTATGGCAAACTGGTAAGCACTACCATTCACAAGCAAAGGATTTCAAGAAAGAAAGTAATGCCACTCATTTACATGTCTATGAATTTATTTATGAAATGGATTTAGCTTATGCAGTAGCTGATATTGTGATCTCAAGAGCAGGAGCCTTATCTATTTCTGAGCTTTGTTTGGTCAAAAAACCATCTATTTTAATTCCTTCTCCAAATGTATCAGAAGATCATCAAACTAAGAATGCTATGGCTTTGGTTAATGAAGATGCGGCTTTATTGGTAAAAGATACAGAAACTAGTCAGAAGTTGGGTGAAGCTGTAGAAAAGCTTCTTTTTGATGAAGAATTGAAACAAAAATGTATTCATAATATTGAAAAGTTGGGCAAACCAAATGCTGATAAAGAGATTGTGGCAGAAGTATTAAAGTTAGTAGACTAATGGAAGAGGTGAGATTAGAAAATATTAAACTTGTTTATTTTTTGGGAATTGGTGGTATTGGAATGAGTGCTTTGGCTCGTTGGTTTCATGAAAATGGTTTTGTGACTGCTGGTTATGATAAGACAGAAACAGAATTGACAAAGCAACTTGCCAAAGAAGGAATTGCCATTAATTATACTGACACAATTGAAGAATTGGAGAAAAATATTTCTCAATATTCAGTGAATGATGTCTTGATTGTGTATACTCCTGCTATTCCAAAAGATAATATCCAATTCAACAGTTTAAAAGATAATAATTACCTTCTTCAAAAACGTTCTCAAGTTTTAGGATTGCTAACTGCAAAGTATTTTACAATTGCTGTGGCAGGGACTCATGGAAAAACTACAACATCTTCTCTAGTTGCTCATATTTTAAGATATGCAAAAGTAAATAGCATGGCATTTTTGGGAGGAATTACCCAAAACTATCAAACTAATTTGTTATTGAATGATAAAGATGCAGAAACAGCCCCAATTGTAGTTGTCGAAGCCGATGAATATGATCGTTCTTTTTTAACATTATCTCCAAATGTTGCCATTATTACAGCCACAGATCCAGATCATTTGGATATTTATGATGATGAAAGTACATTTCATAAAGGATTTGAAATGTTTGTTGATAAGATAGAAGATGGGGGAGCTTTAATCTATCATGAAGGAATTGAGAAAAAAATTGTAGACAATCGTGCAACGGGTATTCAAAAGATTGAGTACTCACTGAATGATACTACATGTAAGGGTAAGAATATTACTGTAAAAGAAGGAAAGCAATGGTTTGATTATGTTTATGATAATGCAGAGATCAAAGAAATTGCAATGAGAGTACCTGGTGAGCACAATATTTCAAACACTGTGGCTGGAATTACAAGTTGTTTGTTGGCTGGTGTTGATAAAAATGTGATAAAAGAAGCTGTAGAAGATTTTAGGGGAGTAAGGAGAAGGTTTGAGTATATGGTAGAGCAAGGAAAGAAAATTTATATTGATGATTACGCTCATCACCCTTCTGAAATTACATCTTTTCTAAATTCTGTTAGAAACTTATATCCTTCAAAGAAAATTACAGCAATTTTCCAACCTCATTTATTTTCTCGTACAAGAGATTTTATGGAAGGGTTTGCTGAAAGTTTAGCATTGGCAGATGAGTTATTATTATTAGATATTTATCCAGCAAGAGAATTACCAATTGAAGGAATTACTTCTCAGGTTTTATTTGATAAGATTTCAATGGAAAACAAAAAAATGGTTATTAAAGAAAATGTGTTAGATTTATTACATTCAACCGAAAATGAAATAGTTGTTACCATTGGTGCAGGAGATATCGATTTATTGAGAGAACCTATCAAAGAGTTATTTATTTAAATGTTATCCATTAATAGAAATGTAAAATATGCCCTATCTATCATTGGAATCTTGGTGATTTTGGGTTTTACAGAATATAGAAAAAGTCAGCGTATTTGCAGTAAAATAACTGTAAATATACAAAATGCTGATGAAGGTGTCTTTTTGGAAGAAGAAGATATTGTAGAAATGGTAGATGGTAACTTTTCAATCAAAAGAAGTGCTACTGAAAAAATTAAACTTAAAAGTGTTGAAGAAGAGTTAAAAAGAAATAAATTTGTAGGAGAGGCTCAAGTACATACAGGTATTTCTGGTAATGTTTTGATTGAAATTAAACAATCAAGGCCTATTGCAAGAATTGTAAAAAGAGACTCTTCGTTTTATATAGGGAGTAATGGGGAGGTGCTACCTTTTATTACCAAACATACTGCACGTGTTGTGGTTGTATCTGGCAAAGGAATGCAAAAGTTATTTGTCGGAAAAGAAAGAAGTACACTTGATTCATCTTTCGTTCAATTTCTTCAGTATCTTGAACAGGATGTATTTTTTAAGAGTCAAATAGCATCTGTAGAATACTTGAAAAATGGTGAAATGTTTTTGTATCCACAAATTACCAAACAACGCATTGATTTTGGTGATCTAACAGATATAGAAGGAAAGTTTAATCGTTTAATGGTGTTTTATAAGAAAATTTTACCGAATAGAGGTTGGAACCACTATGAGGAAGTTTGTGTAAAATATAAAAAACAGGTTGTTTGTCGATGATGAAAAGAATTGTAGCAGGTTTAGATATTGGTACTCATGAAGTAAAGGTTGTAGTTGGTGCTCAAGGTGCTGATGGAAGTCTTGAAGTATTGGGAGTAGGAAAAGCTCAGTCTAATGGGGTAACTGCTGGTAAAATTGCCAATGTACCAAAAACGGTAGCCGCTATTAATAAAGCATTGGAACAAGCAGAACAAGAGTCTAATGTAAATATTGCGGAAGTAATTGTAGGGGTTTCTGGAAAAGACGTTAGGGTTAGTATTGAAAGGGGAAGCTATACCAAGAAAGGTAGAAAATATGATGATGAATTTCAGTTTGAAGATGTAATTTCTATTAAAGATGAAATGCATCGCTCAGTTGTTGATCATGGTATGGAAGTTATTAATGTTATTCCTCAAAAATACATTATTGATGGGAATCCTGATCATGAAACAACTGATCCTGTGGGTGAAATTGGAACTCGCTTGGAATCAGATTTTCATGTCATTATGAATACTACTCAAGATATTAATGTCATTAGGAAATCTTTACAAAGAGCTGGAGTAAGTACAAAAGGTTTAGAATATTCTAAGTTAGTTTTGAATGGTCTTGCTTCTAGTTTAGCAGTTTTAAGTGAAGAAGATAAAGAAGCTGGTGTTGTTCTGATAGATTTTGGAGCAGAGACAACTGATATTGCGCTTTTTTATGATGGAGTATTGAGATATACAACAGTGATTCCTTATGGTAGTAACATCATTTCTTCAGATATTAGAGAAGGTTGTGCTGTTTCTATGGAACAAGCAATTCGTCTCAAAGAACAGTATGGTAAAGCTTTGGCAGAAAAAGCTGAAACAAATGAAGTGATTCAAGTTTCAGGACATCGAAGTAATATTTCAAAAGAAGTTTTAAGTGAAAATTTAAGTTTGATTATTGAAGCTCGTCTTCAAGAATTAGCAAACCTAATCAATAAAAAACTTCATGAATGTGAGTATTCAAAAACACAGCTACCTGCTGGAGTAGTAATCACAGGAGGAGGAGCGAATATGAAGCATATTGAAGAGGCTTTTGAATTATTTTTAGGACAAGATATTCATATTGCATCTCCAAATATGCATGTTTCTAGTGAAAAGAAAGTTAGTTATGAATACACAACAGCTGTTGGTTTGGCATTATCTGGTATTCGTTCATTAGATAAAGTAAGTACTGACTACTTATTAAGTGATCAATCTCATATTTCATCAAGAGAGGATATTGAACATGAAGAATATTCAGAATCTACCACTCAGACAGAGAAACAAGGTAGGACACACAAGAGAGGAGTTTTATCTGGTTTCTTAAAAGCTACTAAAAATATGTTGATGGATGACTTTAATGACTCTGAATTTAAAGACTAAAACAATTATAACTCAAAGACTATAAGCGAATTTATGATTTTTATAAATTCGCTTTTTTATTTGTCATAAAACGCAGAAGTTTTTGAAAAAAATAATTAAAATATTACCTTGCGATTACGCTTAAATCATTATCGTAGCTATTATGTATTAATCGCTTTGTAATGAGTAAGTTATGTGCAGTTGTTTTTAAAGACGTAATTATGGATTATAACTTTGACATACCCAAAAGAGAAGATGGCAACAAACCAATTATCAAAGTAGTTGGTGTTGGTGGTGGTGGTGGAAATGCTGTGTCCCATATGTACAATGAAGGAATTAATAATGTAGAATTTGTTATTTGTAATACAGATAAACAAGCTCTAGAGGAATCTCCTGTGCCTACAAAAATTCGTCTTGGATTAAAAACGACTGAAGGTTTGGGTGCTGGAGCAGATCCTAGTGTAGGAGCTGATTCTGCTTTGGAGGCTCAAGAAGATGTTCGTAATCTTTTTGTGGAAGATGGTACTAAAATGGTGTTTGTTACTGCCGGAATGGGTGGTGGAACAGGTACTGGTGCTGCTCCTGTGATTGCGAAAATTGCAAAAGATTTAGATATTCTTACTGTAGGAATTGTAACTGCACCATTTCATTTTGAAGGAGATAAAAAGATGGTAGCCGCTCAACGAGGAATTGATGAGATGAAGGCTGTCTGTGATACTGTAATCATTGTCTCTAATGAAAAGGTAAAAGAAATATATGGTAATTTGCCAACACGTGAAGCTTTTATGAAAGCAGATGACGTTTTGACAACTGCCGCAAAGAGTACTGCCGAACTAATCACTGTTCATTCACGAGTAAATGTCGATTTTAGAGATGTTAAGACTGTGATGAAGAATGCTGGTGGAGCTGTTATGGGTTCTTTTTGGGCAGAAGGAAAGAATCGTGCACGAATGGCTGTAGAGGGTGCTTTGACTTCGCCATTATTAAACAACATGGATATACGAGGCTCTAAAAGAGTCCTTTTGTCTATGGCATATTCTCCAAGTGAGGAATTAATGATGAACGAGTTAGAGGAAATTACAGATTATGTTAAAAATCTTACAGGTAATGGTGCTGATGTGATCTTTGGTGAAGGTCCTGACGAACGTTTAGAATCTGGTTTGACTGTAACAGTTGTTGCAACTGGCTTCAAACAAAAAGATTTCTTAGACTCTGTAGAAGGTGGAGAAGATGTAAGGAGAATACAAGCAGAGAAGAAGGAACAAGAAGGTTTTGTTGAGGGTGCAGTGCCTGTTAGAAGGAGAACAAATATCGATACAAGAGACAAACAAGAGTTTGCTATTGAACCTTCTAGTAGAAGAAGAACTATTGAGGTTGATGAGGAAGTAACTAATAATACTGAACGTCTATCTGATAAAACAGATTCTGAGTTTCCTATTGTTGAAAAATCAAGGGTTAGTAAGGAAAGAGCGTCTTATATCAAAGAAAGATTAGGGCGTTATAGAAAAAAAAACCAAATTGAGAAGAGAGAACGATTAGAAGCTAGAGAAGAAATAAGACGTACTAATGAAGAGGAAGTTATCGTGAGAAGAGAAGAAAGAGTAGTAAATAATACTTTTTCTACAACTCCTTCTATTGATGATGAATTATCTCAAGTTCCTGCTTATCAACGAAATGGTGTCAAATTAAAAACAAGTGCAAGTAGAGGTGTTTCTAAGTTCAGTGTAAGAAAAGATGAACTGGGAGATAATTCATATTTGCATGATAATCCAGATTGAATTTTCTAATAGGATTTTAAAATAAAATGAAAAGGGAAAATGTGTTGAGCATTTTCCCTTTCTTTTTGTAGTTTATATTTTGAGAGTAAAATATGTCTAGTTTAGTTTTTTAGAATATTCATGTCACTTTTTTAATTCTCCTTTTTTTAAGTTG